>NZ_DASURI010000891.1:0-24017 GCF_036280135.1 Longimicrobium sp. | reverse complement strand
GCCAGCGGGTCCGGCGACCCGCCGGCCAGCAGCTCGTCGGGGCGCTCGCGCAGCATGCGGGCGATGGACTCCAGCCGCGCCGCCACGTCGTCGAACGCGCTCCCCGCCTGCGCAGGCTCCGCCGGCGTCGCCGCCTCGGCCTCGGCGACGGACGCGGCCGTGAACGGGTCCGGCTCCGACGCGATCACCGCCTCCTCGTCCGCCACGAACGGCTGCGGCACGGACGCGGGCTCCTCCATCGCCGCCTCATCCGCCACGGGCGCTCCCGTTGCGGACGACTCCGCCGCGGCGGGCTCGATGGTCAGCGCATCGGACTCATCCACCGAGACCTCGTACGACGGCGCGGCGGCCGCGGGCGACTCCTCCCACGTGGCGGCGGGCGCGTCCGCGGGCGGCGGCTCGGCAGCCTCGGGCGTGCCGAGCGACCACGCGTCCTGCTCCGGCGCGGCGGCGGGCGCGTCGAACGCGGGGGCGGCGAACTCCGACACGGGCGCGTCGAACGACGGGGCAGCGGATTCGGCGGCGGGCGCATCGAACGAGCCCTCCGCGAACGGCTCGGGCTCCGCGGCCGGCGCGTCGAACGCGGGAAAGGCGGATTCCGCGGCGGGCGCCTCGAAGGCCGACGACGCGGGCTCGGCGGGCGGATTGAAGAGCGCCTCGAACGGATCGTCCTGCGCCGGGGCTTCGGCTGACGGTGCCGCGTCGGCGGGGGGCGCGGGCGCGTCGAACATCGACTCGAACGAGTCGGCCGGCGCGGCGGCGTCGGCGGCCGGATCGGCCTCGGCCCACTCGATGGCGGGGGGCGCGACGAATCCGCCGCCCAGCTCGTCCGCGGGGATGAAGTCCTCGATGCCCGCGATGGGCGCCACGCTGTCGCGCGCATCCGCCTCGGCGGCCGTCTCGTCGCGCTGGTCCCACGCCATCCACGCGGGGAACTCCTCGCCCGCGGCGGGGGCGGACGGCGCGGCCGCCTCGTCCCCGCGCGGCGCGGGAACCTCCAGCCAGGGCAGGTCCTCGTCCTCGTCCGCCGCGGCCGGGGGCTGCGCCGTGTCGGCGTCGCGGACGATGGGCGTCTCCAGGTCCCACGGCATGGTCATGCGGCCGGCTGCCTCCGCAGCGGGCGCGGGGGCCGGCTCCTGCGCGGCAGGCTGCGGCGGCGGCGCCTGGGGCTGTCGGGACGCCGTGGGGATGAACGGCGGAAACACGAAGCCGTCCAGGGAGTCGCCGTTGCTCATGGGTGCTCGGGATGCGGGACGAGGCCGCGGCGGGCGCGGGAAAACGGGCGCGGCGCGCGGCGAGGTTGGGTCGCGGTCGTGGCGTGTGTCCGTAGAAACGTACGGAGCAACGCCCCCGATGTCAACGAATTCCGAGCCCCCGCCCCGCCGCCGCCAAGGGTCTGGGAATCGTGCGGACGCACGCGGAGCAATGCGGGAAAGCGGAACCGAGGAGAGAGAATGCAGATTGCACGAATGCAGGTCGAGCAGGTGCAGGTCGGCAGATGTAGGTCAGGCCGAGGAAGATCGGCAGAGGTGGATCGGCAGATGCAGGTCGGCGGATGCAGGTCGGCAGATGTAGATCGGCAGATGCAGATCGGCAGATGCAGATAGGCAGATGCAGATAGGCAGATGCAGGTCGAGCCGAGGAAGATCGGCAGAGGTGGATTGGGGAGAGACGGCAGGCACCCAGCCCCGGCGATTGAAATCGCGGCACCGAAAACGTGATGTCGGCCTGCGCCGACGGGTCCGGCGCGGGCAGGTACCGTGGGGTGCGCGAGGATCGCGCGGATTGGTTTTGTGGGGAGTCGAGTTGCAGGCCGGCGGCGAATCCCCAACCCCGGCGATTGAAATCGCGGCTGTGAACCCGCAATGTCGGCCTGCGCCGACGGGTCCGGCGCGGGCGAGTACCGTGCGTGACGCGAGGCCCGAGACGGCGAGGGGCGGGCGCGGCGCGCGGAGGCAACCGACGGAGAAGGTGAAGCCCCGCCGTGCGACGCGCAGCGTCGTCAGGGCGGGGCTTTCCGCTGTCGTAGCGGCGGCTTCAGCCGCTCCGGCCGGGGGCGCGCATCATCGCGCAGTCCCGATCCGCCGCGAATTCCTCCGCGGGTTGCCGGCTGTCCCCTGTCCCCCGCAATTCATCCCTTCCCCGCCCTATCGCTGCCCCGGCGGCGCCTCCGTGGACCAGCCGAAGCGGCCCAGCAGCGGGACGAACGTGCAGTCCGTCACCGGGCGCTGCTCGTAGTCGTCGCCGCGGCGCGTCACCAGCACCAGCTGCTGCATGTCGCGGCCGCCCACGGGGATCAGCATCCGCCCGCCGTCCGCCATCTGCTCCAGCAGGGGGCGCGGGATCTCCGGGCCGCCGGCCGCCACGAGGATGGCATCGTACGGCGCGTACCGGCTCCACCCGATGGTGCCGTCGCCCACGAGGATGGCCACGTTGCTCATCCGCAGCGCGTCCAGCTTCTCACGCGCGCGCACGCCCAGCTCGCGGATGCGCTCCACGGAGTACACGCGGTCCGCCAGCTGCGCCAGCACGGCCGTCTGGAATCCGCACCCCGTGCCGATCTCCAGCACCCTGTCCGACGGCTTGAGCTCCAGCACCTGCATGTACAGCGCCTGCAGCGAGGGCTGCGACGCCGTCTGCCCAAACCCGATGGGCACGGGCGCGTCCTCGTAGCTGCGGTGCCGCACGGCCTCGGGGATGAACTCGTGCCGGTGCACCGTGTCGAACGCGCGCAGCACGTTCAGGTCGCGGATGCCGCGCTCCTGCATGGTGCCCAGCAGCGCCCGCCGCTGCCCCACGTACCGGTCGTTCATACCGACAGGTTCCACGCGGCCACGTCCGCCAGCAGGGCGTGGTTGGTAAGGTCAAGGTGCAGGGGCGTCACGGAGATGTGCCCGGTGTTGATGGCGTGAAAGTCCGTGCCCTCGGGCGCGCTCCACTCCACCTCGCCCCCGCCGATCCAGAAGTAGGGCCGCCCGTTGGGATCCACCGCCTGCGTGAGCGAATCCAGGTAGACGCGCCGGGCCAGCCGCGTGACCTGCACGCCCTTGACCTGCTCCGCCGGGATGGGGGGCAGGTTGATGTTCAGCAGCGTTTCGCGGGGAAAGTCCCCCTCGCGCACCATCTGCGAGAGCAGCGTCTCCAGCAGGGGACCGTAGCCGGCCATGTGCTCCGCGCTGCGGCCGGCGTACGATACGGCGATGGCGGGAATGCCAAGGATGGTGGCTTCCATGGCGCCGGCCACGGTGCCGGAGTACAGCACGTCCTCGCCCATGTTGGGCCCGTGGTTGATGCCGCTGAGCACCAGGTCCGGCTTGCGCTCCAGCAGCGCGCCCACGGCCACGGCCACGCAGTCGGTGGGCGTGCCGTCCACGTGGTGCACGCCGTCCTGCACCTTACGGGCGCGCAGGGGAAAGTGCATGGTGAGCGCGTGGCTCATGGCGCTCTGCTCGCGGTCCGGTGCCACGACGTGCACGTCGCCCAGGGTGCGCGCCGCGTCGGCCAGGATGCCGATGCCGGGCGCGAGGTATCCGTCGTCGTTGGTGCAGAGGATGAGCATCCGGTTCTGTCTGTCGCCCAGGTTCAGCCGCGAAGCCGCGGGTTGAGGTCGTGCGTTCGGCGGGAAGGCCGCGCCGTCTCGTCCGCCGCGACGGTCCGTCAGCCCGGCCCGCGTCCGCTCGCCACGAGGCGGATGGACCTATGCGGGGCCGCTGGATCGGAGCTCCTCGGCGAGCCCGATGAGGAGGCCTTCGGGGCCGCGGATGTAGCAAAGCCGATACACGTCCTCGTACCGCACCACCTCTCCGACGAGCTGCGCGCCATGGCTGCCGAGCCTGGCGAGCGTGTCGTCGAGGTCGTCCACCGTGAACATCGCGCGCAGGTAGCCGAGCGCGTTCACGGGGGCGGTCCGGTGATCGGCGACGACGGGCGGGGCGATGAACCGCGAAAGCTCCAGCCGGCTGTGGCCGTCCGGGGTGACCATCATGGCGATCTCGACGTGCTGATCCCCCAGGCCGGTGACGCGCCCGGCCCACTCGCCTTCGATCGTGGCTCGCCCTTGGAGCGTCAGGCCAAGCTCGGTGAAGAATGCGATGGCGGCATCGAGGGATTCCACCACGATGCCCACGTTGTCCATCCGCTTGAGCGCCATGTCCTCCCCGGTCCTCCCTGGCTGAAAGCGTGCGGCATGCGATTCACCTGCGCCCAGCTACCATCTGTCGTGCGGTCGCCGGAGCGAACCCGGAAGGACCCCGCGGGCGGACTCGGAAGGACCCTACGGACGGATCCGGATCGATCGGGGGTGCACGCGACGCCCATCAAGGCGAGTCCGAGCCGTTGAAGGCCGGCCTCGTACCGTCGCCCTCCAGGCGAGCCCGAGCGGTTGAAGGTCGGCCTCGCGCCGAGCGATTGAAATCGCCGCTGGAAAGGCACGAAGTCCGCCTGCGCGGACTGCCCCAGCACAAACCTGGGCGGGGTGCACCGTGCGCCGCGAACCAGCCGTTGAAGCCTCACGCAGTTTGTGAGGCTTTCCGCAGTCGTTGCGGCGGCTTCAGCCGCTCCGTCGCGAGCCGTACCTTCGTACCGTCCGTCAGACCGCGCCGTAGTTCTCCTTCTTGAACACGCCCGCGGCCCCCACCACGCCCGCCGTGCCGGGCAGCTCGGCAGGGACGATCAGGCAGCACTCCTGCGCGCTCTTGAAGGCACGGCGGCGCACCTCGGCGCGCAGGGGCTCGAAGAGCGTGTCGCCGGCGCGGGTCACGCCGCCCGCGATCACCACCATCTCGGGATTGAGGATGTTGATGATGCTGGCCACGCCCGCGCCCAGGAACTTGGCCGTGTCCTTCATCACCTCCGTGGCGTATGGGTCACCCTGCACGGTGGCCTCGTACACGGTGGCGGCGGTGATGTCCTCCAGCTTGTTGTTCACCATCTCCACGAGCACCGTCTCGGCGCCGGCCTCGATGCCCTCCACGGCGCGCAGGGCGATGGCGGGACCGCTGGCGTACTGCTCGATGCAGCCGTAGTTGCCGCACTTGCAGCGCCGGCCGTTGCTGTCGATGGTCATGTGGCCGATCTCACCGGCCACGTCGCTGCAGCCGTGGTAGATCTCGCCGTTGAGCACGATGCCCCCGCCGATGCCCGTGCCCAGCGTAAGGCCCACGAGCGAGCCCACGCCGCGGCCGGCGCCCAGCCACCACTCGCCGTAGGTGGCGCAGTTGGCGTCGTTGTCCAGCGTGCAGGGCAGCTTGACCTGGTTGGCCACCAGGTCGCGCAGGGGAAAGTTGCGCCAGCCCAGGTTGGGCGTGTTGATGACCGTGCCCGTCTTGCGGTCCAGGGGCCCCGGCGAGCCGATGCCCACGCCGGCCACGGCATCGCGGGTGGTGCCGGCCGCGGCGGTGACCTCGGCGATGGCGTCTTCCACCATGGCGGTGATGCGGTCCACGACGAACTTGGCGCCGCGCTGGCTGTCGGTGGGCAGCGTGCGGAACCCCAGCACGTCGCCGCCCTCGATGGGCACCAGCCCCACCACCACGTTGGTGCCGCCGAGGTCAACCCCGACGATCCACTTTTTCTCGGCCGTTCCGGGCGTCATACGCAGTCTGGTCTGATGGGCCGCCGCCTCCGCCCCCGCGCGTCGCGAAGCCGGGCTCCGGGGTTGCGCCGGGGGTCGGAGGGCATGCGGCAACCTAACACCCGGGGCAGTCGGGAGAAAGTACGTCCCGGCGTCCGCAGGGCCCGGACGTGCACGCCGTGTACGGGGCGGGGGAAGTGCGGGAGTGCGGGAGTGCGGAAGTGCGAAGTGCGGAAGTGCGGAAGTGCGGGAGTGCGGGAGTGGATCGAGGTGGGGACGGCGAGGAGACCGTCGGCGGGGCTCGCGACCGGGCGACTGAAGTCGCGGCACCGAAAACGTGATGTCGGCCTGCGCCGACGGGTCCGGCGCGGGCGGGATGCCGTGCGCGTCACGAGGGTCGAGACGTCCAGGGGGCGAGTATCGCGCGGAGGCGACCACCGGAGAAGGTGAAGCCCCGCCGTGCGACGCGAAGCGTCGTCAGGGCGGGGCTTTCCGCTGTCGCAGCGGCGGCTTCAGCCGCTCCGGCGCCGGGCCGCGCCTCACCGCGCGATCCCGCCCCGCCGTCCTGCTCGCTCGCAGTACTGAGAATATGCCACTCCGTTGCCCGCTATTCCCTGTTCCCTACTCCCTGCCTTTACCCCCGCACAACCCGCAGCGACGCATCCACCCCCAGCTCCGCGATCCCCCGCACGGCCCGCACCTGCCCCGTGCGCCGGATGCCCTCCAGGATCTCGCGGTTGCGCCGCATCACCTCGGGGCGCTTGTACGGGCGCTCGTGGTGCAGGTGCATGCATACGGCCCGGTGCCGCACCTGCTTCCCCTTGATCCCCAGGTTCACCAGGCGGTAGCCCACGGCGCGGTCCAGCCCGCCGTAGCCCATCTCCATGTCGAAGCCGTTCACCGCCAGCATCGCCTCGCGCCACACGCTGGCGTTGTTGCCGGCGAACAGCGGCTGCGTGGGCGTAAGCCGGTCCAGCGCTGCCGCCAGCGCCCGCGACCGCACCAGCCGCAGCGCGCGCCGGCCCGGCCGCCAGCCCCGCGCCCGCAGCCAGCCCAGGTCCACGAACCGGCCCGCGCGCACGTCGTCCGGCGTGATGGCCTCGCTCACGTCCCCGGGCAGCTTGAGGTATCCGCCCGCCAGGTACTTTCCCGGCTCCGCGAGGTCGTAGTGCGTGGCCACGAGGTCCGCGCGCGGGATGCTGTCGCCGTCCGTCACCAGCAGGTAGTCGCCCGTGGAGGCCACCACCGCGCGGTTCATGATCTCGCTCTTCCGGAACCCCCGGTCCGCGTGCCACACGTGGACGGTCTCCAGCCCGCCCTCGCGCCGCACCCGGTCGATGACGGCCTCCGTCTCGGGCCCGGAGCCGTCGTCGGCCACCAGGAGCTCGAAGTCGCGGCGGGTCTGCGCGGCGTAGCCCCACAGCACCCGCTCCAGGTCGCGCGGCTTGTTGTACGTGGAGACGATGACGGACAGGCGCACGGCTCAGGCTCCGCCCGGCGTGGCCAGCACCTCGGACGTGGTCTCCACGTCGCCGCCCAGGATGGGACGCACGCCGTAGCCCAGCCCGCGCAGGAACGCCAGGCAGGCGCGGTGCACCTCCGCCCCGTGGGTGGAGAGGAAGAGGACGGGACGATGCCGCTCCAGCGTCTGCCGCGCGCCCTGGAGCACGGACATCTCCGCGCCCTCCACGTCGATCTTGATGGCGGACGGGGCCAGGCCGTGCTCCGCGCAGTAGTCGTCCAGGCGCAGGGTGCGGACCTCGATGGCTCCCGAATCCGCCAGTCGCCCCGTGCCGCTGCCGCTGCCGAAGTCGAAGCGCGCCGTGCCCGCGCGGTCGCTCACGGCGGCCTGCTGGACGGTGACCTTCCGCAGCCGGTTCATCTCCACGTGGCGCCGGAGGAAGCCGGCGTTCCTGGGCTCCGGTTCAAAGGCGTGCACGGCGCCCTTCGGACCGACGAGAACGGCGGCCAAGAGGGTGTAGTAGCCGATGTTGGCGCCCACGTCCAGCACCGTGTGGCCGGGGCGGATGAGCTGCTCGAAGAGCGCCGTCTGCTCGCGCTCGTAGGTACCGTTCAGGATGCGCAGCACCTTGCCGCGGCTGGTGGGATCCCACCACCGCCCCCGCAGCCGTCCCCCCACGATCGGCAGTCGCACTTCCGGTCCCGTTCCCGTGATGAAAGTCGCCGCGCCGGGCAGGCGCGCGGCGGTATTCTAACGCCGGTCCGCGTCCCCGGACAAATGGAAACGGGCCGGAGCGCATCCCCGCGCCCGGCCCGCATCGTACCTCCGTACCTCCGTACCTCCGTACCGTTTTCAGCCGCCCAGCTGAAGCACGGCCAGGAAGGCTTCCTGCGGGATCTCCACGGTGCCCACCTGCTTCATCCGCTTCTTGCCTTCCTTCTGCTTTTCCAGGAGCTTGCGCTTGCGGGTGATGTCGCCGCCGTAGCACTTGGCGGTCACGTTCTTTCGCAGGGCGCTGATGCTTTCGCGGGCGATGATCTTTTGCCCGATGGCCGCCTGGATGGCCACCTCGAACTGCTGCTTGGGGATGAGCTCCTTGAGCTTTTCGGCGATGTTGCGGCCGTACTCGTACGCCTTGTCGCGGTGGATGATGACGCTGAACGCATCCACCGGGTCCCCGTTGATCAGCATGTCGAGCTTGACCAGCGGGTTGGCGCGGTAGCCCGCCAGCTCGTAGTCCAGCGACGCGTAGCCGCGCGTGGCGGACTTCAACCGGTCGTAGAAGTCCAGCACGATCTCGGCGAGGGGCAGCTCGTAGCTCAGCTCCACGCGCTGGGGATCGGGGTACGTCATCCCCATGAAGTTGCCGCGCCGCTCGTGGCACAGCTTCTGGACGGCGCCGATGTACTCCGCGGGGCACATGACGCGCGCCTTGACGTACGGCTCCTCGATGTCGTCGATCTTGGTGGGATCGGGCAGGGTGCTGGGGCTTTCCACCCACAGCTCCTCGCCGTCCGTCATCCGCACCATGTACTTCACGTTGGGGACGGTGGTGATCAGGTCCAGGTCGTGCTCGCGCTCCAGGCGCTCCTGGATGATCTCCATGTGCAGCAGGCCCAGGAAGCCGCAGCGGAACCCGAAGCCCAGGGCCAGCGACGTCTCGGGCTCGTACACGAGCGAGGCGTCGTTGAGCTTGAGCTTGGCCAGGGCGTCGCGCAGGTCCTCGTACTGCTCGGTGTCGGTGGGGTAGATGCCCGCGAACACCATGGGCTTGACCTCCTGGTAGCCGGGCAGCAGCTCGGCGGCGCGGTTGTCCGCGTCCAGGATGGTGTCGCCGCTGCGCGTGTCGGCCACGCGCTTGATGCCCGCGATGACGTACCCCACCTCGCCCGGGCGCAGCTCCTTGGCCGGGAACCGCCCCAGCTGCAGGTAGCCCACCTCGTCGATGGGGTACACGGAGTCGTTGCTGCCAAAGGCGATGCGCATCCCCGGGCGCAGCACGCCGTCCACGACGCGCACGCTGGGCACGGCGCCCACGTACTTGTCGTAGTACGAGTCGAAGATGAGGGCGCGCGGCGGGGCCTGGGGCTCGCCCTGCGGGGGCGGCACCTTGGCGACGATGGCCTCCAGGATGTCGGCGATGCCGATGCCGGCCTTGGCCGACGCGGCGATCACGTCGTCGGGGTCCACGCCCAGCAGGTCCACCAGCTCCTCGCGGCGCCGCTCGGGCTCCGCGCCGGGCAGGTCGATCTTGTTGAGCACGGGGATGATCTCCAGCCCCGCCTCCATGGCCAGGAACAGGTTGGAGAGCGTCTGCGCCTGCACGCCCTGCGACGCGTCCACGACGAGGATGGCGCCCTCGCACGCGGCCAGCGAGCGCGACACCTCGTACGTGAAGTCCACGTGCCCGGGGGTGTCGATCAGGTTGAGCTGGTACTCGCGGCCGTCCTTTGCGTTGTAGCGCATGCGGACGGCGTTGAGCTTGATGGTGATTCCCCGCTCGCGCTCGATGTCCATGGAGTCGAGCACCTGGTCCTTCATCTCGCGCTGCTGCAGGGTCCCGGTGGTCTCCAGCAGGCGATCGGCCAGCGTGCTCTTGCCGTGGTCGATGTGGGCGACGATGCAGAAGTTCCTGATATGGTCCAGTCGCAACGTGCGATTCCGGCTATTCGTGATCGGCTCCGAAACTTTGATGCAAAGCTCTGTAAGTTAACCCCGCACCGGGGGTTGTAGAAAGCCCCGGCCCGCATGCGCGGGCCGGGGCGCCCCCTGGCGGTCTTTTGGCGGGAGGCTCACCCCCGCCTGGACCGTTCCCAGCCCACGCGGGTCCAGTACAGCAGCACGCCGCACGGATAGATGCCCTGGCGGGCGTGCTCGCGGAATTCCGGCGGCACCTCGGCGTACTCGCGGTACACCTCCATGGCGATCACGTCCCGCGTGTAGATCATGCGGTCGAGCCGACGTTCCTCGCCCCCGGGCGGCGGGTCGCCGTCCAGCAGCGTGACCATGCAGCGCCAGCCGCGGTCGGGCCGCACCTGGCGCCCGTTGCGGCCGGCCCACGTGGTAAAGCCCGGCACCCCCACCAGGAAGTCGTTCAGCATGGGCGTTCGCCGCTGCGCCAGGTACGCGCTGTCCAGGAACACGCCGTCGTTCGTCAGCCGCCGGCGCTCGAAGCCCTGACGGCCGGTCTCGTCGCGGCTGCGCGCGATGACCTGCACCGTGTCGATGGCAAAGGGGCGCCGCGACAGCCGCAGCTGCACCTGCACGGTGCCGGAAGACGCGGCGACCAGGGGCTGCGTGGCGGGATCGTGGCCGCCGCGGTGCGCCGTGACGCGAAAGCTGCCGCCCTCGCGCAGCCGCACCACGGCCGTGCCGTCCTCGCGGGTAAAGGCGGCGCCCACGACGGTGCCGTCTTCCGCCTCCACGCGGACCAGCGCCTCGGGGATGGGTGTGCCTTCGGCCGCGTCCACCACGGTGGCGCGCACCGTCTGCGCGGCAATCGGGGACGCGAGCAGGGCGCAGGAGAACGCGAGCAGGAACGGGAGCTGTGTCAGGATCGGTCGGGGCCGACCCGTGTGTCGGGGGGGCATGGCAGCCTTGCGTTCGGGGGGAGAACGAGCGTCTGCAATCGTGCAACGCACGCGCCCGCGCCGCTCTGACCGGATGCGTCCGCGATGGTCCTCACGCTGATGCAGACGAAACGTTGCCGCGGCGGCAACCCGCGCGTACAATACGATCCTTTCAATCCTTTACGTCCATCAAGGTAGGTCGCGGAAGCTCGGCAAGGGCAGTCGCGCGCTTGACGCTGGCGCCCCCGCTGCCGCCGGAAGCATCACGCTCACCGCCTGTAGAGAGGATTGTCCAATGAGACTTCGAGCACGGCTCCTGCCGCTGGTGATCGCCGGCCACCTGACACTGACCGGGTGCGAACCGCTGCCACCGACTGAGACGGCGCCCATGCCCGTGTCCATCAGCCTCGACACGCCGGACGAACGCTTTCGCCTCGGTCCGGCGGAACGCGCAAACATCAGCCCCATGATGCGGGAGAACCGTCGTCGCATCGATCCGGAATAGCGCGCCTTCGACGCTCGCCATCACCAGCGGTAGTGGGTCCAGTACAGGGACACGCCGCAGGGGTAGATCCCCTGGCGCGCGTGGATGCGGTACTCCGGCGGCACCTCGCTGGGCTCGCGGTACACCTCCACGGCCTTGATGTCGCGCGGGCGGACGACGCGCGTCACGGGCAGGCCGTCCATCAGCGTGACCATGCAGCCCCAGCCCCGCGTGGTGCGCGGCTGCCGGCCGTTGCGCCCCGCCCACATGCTGATGCCCGGCACGTCCACCAGGAAGTCCGTCAGCCGGTTGGCGGTGCGTTGCGCCAGGTAGGCGGAGTCCAGGAACACGCCCTCGTGCATGGCGCGGTGGCGCTCGAAGGCGTCGCGGCCACGCTCGTCCCGGCCGCGGGCGATCACCTCCACCGTGTCCATGCTGAACGGGCGCTGCGTCACCCGGATCGTAACGTCCACCCGGCCGCCGGGGCCCACGTCGAGCGGCTGGGCGGCGCGGTCATATCCGCCGCGCTCCGCCACCACGCGGTAGCTGCCGCCGTCGCGCAGCCGCACGACGGCCACGCCGTCCGCGCGGGTGAAGGTGGCGCCGGCCAGGCTGCCGTCCTGGCGCTCCACGCGGACGAGGGTCTCGGGCACGGGGGCGCCGGTGGCCGCGTCCACCACAGTGGCGCGCACGGCCTGCGCGGCGGCGGGCGACGCGACGGAGACGCAGAGCAACCCCAGGAGGAAGGGGAGCGGGGAGCGCGGGACACACGGCATGATACGGGGGGCGATCATGGCGGCGTACAGTGGGAGGGTGCGGATGCCGATACCGTAAATGGCGTATTCCGCGCCGCGCGGATTGTTCCGTGCAGCGCGCGGGGCCGGATGGGCCTGAAACAGGCGCAACTACCGCGCGGAGCGGGACGGAAACGGTTGCCGCGCAAACGGTTTGCGGGTATCTTCCGCGCGTCCCGGCGCTCGCCGGAGTTCCATCCGCCGCCGGCCGCTTTGGACCGGCGGCGTTCCATTGCACACGGGCCGACGCCGCGCGGCCGCTTCATCCATCCTTCCCATCCCAACGACATCCCCATGAGATTCGATCGTCTGGCGGCCGCGGGCGCGGCCGTTCTGCTCGCCGTTCCCGCCGCGGCGCAGGTGCCGGGCACGCCGCGCGCCCTGGGCATGGGCGGCGCGTACGTGGGCGCGGCGCGGGGCGTGGAGTCGCTGTTCCAGAACCCGGCCAACCTGGCGCTGCCCAACGCGCCCACGTGGTCCGCGGCGTTCCCCACCATCTCCGTGGGCGCCGGGGTGCGCGGGCTGGAGCTGGGCGACTTCGCGGACCTGGTGCAGTACGACGACCTGACGCAGGAGGAGCGCGACGCCCTGCTGGCCGACATCCCGGCCAACGGCACGGGGCTGGACCTGGACCTGCGCGCCCCCCTGGCGGCCCTGCAGTACGGCCGGTTCGCGGCCAGCGTCAGCTACGCCACGGTGGGCAGCCACACGGTCAACCGCAGCATCGTGGACCTGGTGCTGAACGGCTTTGACCGGACGAACACGTACACCATCGACCACACCGAGGGCTTTCGCGCGACGTTCTGGGACGTGGCGGCGGGCTACGGCCACCGCATTGGCCCGGTGGCCATCGGCGCGACGGCGCACGCGTACTTTCCCCGCGCGCTGGTGCGCTCGGCGCTGGTGGACGTGGACACCACGTACAGCGTGATCTCGGGCTTTACGGTGCCCACGGACATCCGCGTGACGTACGCGGGCGTGCGCTCGGAGACGGGCAACGGGTTCGGGCTGGACATCGGCGCGGCGATGGAGCCGGTGCCGGGGCTCACGCTGAGCGCGGCGCTGGACAACGTGGTCAACACCATGGCGTGGGACGACGAGCTGGGCGTGCGCACGGTGGTGCTGGACCAGAACGACTACCAGGAAGGCGACCCGCAGGCCATCCTGGACGAGTACGCGCAGAGCGAGACGGAGTACGTGGAGTCGTCCGCGCTGCCGGGCACGCGCGCGCTGGCGACGGCGCTGCGGGGCGACCGTGACGCGGGGCTGCCCATGACGCTGCGCGCGGGCGCCGCGTACCAGCTGCGCACGGGCACCACGCTGGCCACGGCGTTCCAGAAGGAGCTGGACGAGGACACGCCCTACGGCGGCATGTGGGACCAGCAGCTGAGCGTGGGCGTGCAGCAGCGCCTGCCCATCATCACCCTGCGCGCGGGGCTGGCGACGGACATGCAGGACGGAACGCTGCTGTCCGGCGGCCTGTCGCTGGGCCCCATTCACCTGGGCGTGGCGCACATCGCCACGGGCAGCGGCGACGACGGCCGCGAGGGCTGGATCGCCACGTTCGGCCTGGGCGGCCGGTCGGACACGGTTCAGCCGTGAACTGCGAGTGCGGAAGTGCGGAAGTGCGAAAGTGCGAAAGTAACGGCGCTCGGCTGATGTGATCGAACCCCTCCTCCGCCGCGCGCGGGGGAGGGGTTCTCGCGTGCTGGGAGCCGGATTCGCGGCGGATGCGGTTGCGCGCGGCGGACGGACGGCGTACCTGCTGGTGGAGCGATGGAACCGAACGACGCGGAGGACTGGATGACGGGACGGATCGTCTCGGTGAACGTGGGGATGCCGCGCGAGCACGGCACGGAAGGCGCCGCGGAGCCCATGGAGCGCCCCTGGATCACCGGGTTCTTCAAGGATCCGATCGTCGGGCCGGTGCACGTGGGCGCCACGAACCTGGACGGCGACGGACAGGCGGACCTGCGCGTCCACGGCGGGCCCGACAAGGCCGTGCTGCTCTACGCCGCGTCGCACTACCCCGACTGGCGGACGGAGCTGGGCTTCGCGATGCCGTTCGGCGCGTTCGGGGAGAACCTGACCGTGGAAGGGATGGCGGAGGGCGACGTCTGCATCGGCGACGTGTTCGACGTGGGGACGGCGCGGCTGGAGGTGTCGCAGCCCCGCGGACCGTGCTGGAAGATCGCGCGGCGCTGGAAGATCCGCGACCTGTCCGCGCGCGTGCAGCGCACCGGACGCACGGGCTGGTACGCACGCGTGCTGCGCGAGGGCACCGTGCAGGCCGGCGACACACTGACCCTCGTCGACCGGCCGAACCTGGGATGGACCGTCACGCTCGCGAGCGAGCTGCTGCGGCCAGGCAACGGCCGCGAGGCGGAGGCCGCTGCCCTCGCCGCCGTCCCCGCGCTGGCGGACGCGTGGCGCGCCGTCATCGAGTACCGGCTGGCGCACGGCCACATCGGCAGCGACGAAGCGCGGCTCGTCGGGCCGAACGGGTAGGGCCCTCACCCGCTCGCTGTCGCTCGCACCCTCTCCCGCAAACTGCGCGGGAGAGGGTGTAGACTTCTACGGGCATCCTGCTGCGGAGCGGAGATCACAACCGGGCGAGACCCGTCGCTGCGCGACGGGGGGCCCTCTCCCCCGCCCGCCTTTTTGCTCGTTCCTCGCAACGGCGGTCGACCCCTCCCCCAACTTCGGGGGAGGGGTTTGTCGTAGGGACAGTTCAGCGCGCGTAACGCTCAGTCCGTGCTGGGGATGGGTTCTCCTCTCTCCGCGAGGAACGAGCGGGGAGAGGCCGGGAGAGGGGCGGGCTGCTATCGGCGCGATCCATCCGGATCCCCGCTCTACCTCACGGCCGCAGCACCGGCCGCATCGCGCCCACGGAATCCGCCGATACCACATCAGCCCGCGCGGTGCAGCGGGGGGCGTCCGGGCCGCCGCGCAGCATGGGTTTGCCGTCTGCGGACAGCGTCCACTGCGACACGACCGCCGTCGCCGAGACGATGCCCCACGGCGACTCGCGCGCCGTCATCTCCTCCTCCACGCCGTTGCCCCACGGAAAGCGACGCGCGTCCGGACCACGCGCGGCCATCTCCCACTCGTCCGCCGTCGGCACGGCGAGCGAGAGGGCGCCGAGGCGGTCGCGCCAGGCATCCAGCGTCCGCCGAGCGTCCTCCTCCAGCGGGTGGACGGCGATCCAGAAGCCGATCGGGTGCGTCACGCTTCGAATCGGCTCCGCGCCGGGGGAGTGCGCGGGATCGTCGCCCAGCCAGTGCGCGACGGGAGGCACCCACGCCAGCTCGATCCCCGCATCCGCCATCCGATATCGCCCTTCCGTCTCCGTCGGCTCCAGGGCCGGCGGGAGCGACGGAGGAGGCGGCTCGGGCGGGGGGACCGGCGCGGTGAGGGCGTGCAGCAGCAGGAAGATGCCGTCCAGCCGCGCGGGCGGCTCGCCGGCCACGCACCGCGCCACGTGGGCGCGCAGGGCCGCCTTCCCTTCCCCGCGCGCGGCCTCCGCGGACGGGACGGCGGCCCCGGCGAGCCGGTCCAGCGCGGCGGCGCGCGCGGCGCGGAGCACGTCGCGGTCCCACGCGCTCAATCCCTCGCGGCCCGTGTCCGGCAGCATGGCGCGCCGCACCTCCAGCCCAACCTCGCGCGCGTCCAGGCAGGCGGCGGCGAGGACGGCGGACATCCGCACCTCCCAGTCCGCGTCCGCAAGCGCCGCGCGCAGCACGCCGACAACGTGCGGATCGGCATCCACCCGGTCGTGCATCAGCCAGCGGACGACCTGCCGCCGCGCGTGCGCATCCCCCGCCAGCGGGAACAGGGTGGAGCGATCGGGATGCGCGGCGTGGCGCGCGGCGATCTCCGCCAGTCCCGCCTCCGCGCGCTCCCCTCCCAGGCGGCGAAAGACGTCCTCCGCCGCCTTGCGGACAACCTCGTGCGGGTGCCGGCGCAGGGGCCCGATGCGCGGCAGCAGCGGCGCGGCGCGCATCTCCCCCGCGGCCAGCAGGCCCAGCAGCACCTGCCGCGGGTCCCCGGCGGAGAGCAGCGCCTCCGCCGTGCCGATCCCCAGCTGCGGCACCCGCTCCGCCACGGCACGCCGCAGCCCCTCGGCGTCCGGCCCGTGGAACGCGAGCACGCGCAGGTGCACGACGGGGTTGAAGGTGTAGACGATCCGCCCGCCGTCCCCCCGCCACGCCGCCAGCTCCGGCTCGCCGGGGAGGATGGGCGCCGTCAGCGCCGCGTCCGGCTCGCGCGCCAGGCCCAGCGCCGCCAGGGCGTGATCCATCTGCCCGAAGGTGAAGCCGGGGTGCGCGACGAGCGTGGGCACGGCGGAGGGAGGCGCGGTCACGGTCATCGTTCTCCGCGGACGCGGCGGTGGATCTCGGCGGCGACCTCGCCCTCGGGCATGCCGCCGATGGTGGAAAGGACGGCACGCCCGCACCACAGCAGCGTGGGCCAGTCCTCCGTCCCCGACTGCAGCTTGACGGGAAAGTCGGCCAGGAAGTCATCGAAGGCGGGCTCCACGTCCGCCAGCACCGCGCCGTCCCGCGCCGCCGCGGCGAGGTACTTCGCCAGCCCGCCCAGGTTGGGGCCAAAGGTGCGGCCCGGCTCCACCCGCGCCGGCAGCGCCGCGCCGAACGCGCGCGCCACCAGCTCCGGCAGCCCCGCCGCCACGCAGGCGAACGCCACCTCCTCGCGCACGAACTCGTCCAGCGACGCGCCGCGCTCCGCCAGCGCGGGCAGCCACGCCCGCTCCACGCCGCGCGCGTCCGCCGGGAGCGGCGATCCGCAGCAGCGCGCCGCGTTGGCGACCTCCAGCACGTCCACCGCGCGCGGATGCGGATCGTCCACCGGGGCGGCGACGTCCACGTCCGCCACCGCCTCGCCCAGGAAGGGGAGGTAGAGCGCGGCCACCTCCGCCGCCCGGGCAGGGGACAGCAGGACGGCGGCGCGCGCCAGGACGGCGCCCGCCCCCAGGAACCCGCCGGAGACGCCGCCCCCCGCGCGCTCCGCCGGGAGCAGCGCCGCGTCGCCGCGGGCGGAATCCAGGTACTGTGCGGCCGCGTCCCGCTCCTCCAGCAGCCCGGCCCACGCGGCCGTCACGTCGTCACGCATCCGCTCCATCCGCGAAAAGGGGTCGCCGTCACGGGTGCACCTGCACGAGCACCACCCGGGCGCGGCCGGCGGCGTCACCCTTGAACGCCACGTCCAGCCGCTTCCGCAGCTTGGCGACGTCGTCGGGGAGCAGGTCCGAGGTGTCGATCACCACCAGGTTGGGGCGCGGAAGAGCGTTGCGCGCCGCCGCCTCGACCTGGCTGGACACCAGCAGCACGTTGAGCCGGGCGCTGTCCGTGGACCGCGGGCTGAAGGTGTGGACGGGCGTGCCGCGGGCATCCAGGAACCCGCCGCCGGCTGCCCTGGAGAACGGGGGTTTGGCCCCGGGGAGCGCCGCCTCGGCCTGCAGCACGGCGCGGGCGTGCCGCACCTCCGTGGCCGTGGGCGTGCTGCCCACCATCTGGAAGACGCGCTGGTTGGTGCCGCGCAGGCGACCGCCGCCCTCCCGGATGCGCGCCACGAGCGCCGCGTCGTCCGCGAAGGTCTTGGGCACGCGGCGCGCGTCCAGCATCCGGACGTTGCCGCCGTACCGTCCCCACTCCAGCGTCGCGCTGGCCTGCAGGTTCTTGAGCACGGTGCCGCGCTCCCGCGCCCCCAGCGACGTCGTGGGCCCCAGGCGGATCTCGATGTCCACGCGGCCAAAGGTGAGCGACTGGCGCAGGGCATCCGCCTGGTCTTTCGTGAGCCCCATGGCCAGGTAGTCGTTCTTGAGCCGGCGCTTGAGGTCGTCCACGTTCTTGCGCAGGTTCTCGTCGATGGCCGTGAACTCGCTGAGGGGCACGTGGCGGTTGGGGTAGTCCTTGACCTCCACCAGCATCACCCGCGCGTTGGCCACCGTGCCGTCCGGCCGCTGGTCGAACCGGAACACCACCTCGTCAAAGCCCTGGCCGGACGGGTTGTGGACGTCCACCGGCACGTGGTGCATGCCGTGGCCGCTGGCCGGGCGCACGGGCAGCTCGGCGACGGTGAGGGCGCGCGAGGCTTCTTCCATGGTGGCGCCGCGCTTGGCGGACCAGCTGCCCCGCTGCACCCAGTTTCCCTTGTTGGGCCCGCTCACCAGCCGGATCTCCTCGTGGTACACCGTGCTGCCGTCCGGCCGCTGGACGATGAGGCGGCGGTACTCGCGCATCTCGCCGTCCAGCTCGTCCTTGAAGCTCCTGACGAGGAACACGCGCTGCCCCGGCTTGCGCGACTGGGGGCTGTTCCGGACGTTGGGCGCGCCGGCCGGCGGACGCGGGCCCGACTTGGAGAACAGGCGCGCGGGCTGGTCCAGGTACTGGGGCCGCGGCTCCAGCCCCCGGGCCATGCGCAGCTGCCGCTCGGGGGTGATGGCCCCCACCTCGTCCACCCGCCGGCGCAGGTTCTCCAGCGACTCCCCGGCCGCGTCGCGCTGGGCGCGCAGGGCGGCGCGCGCCTGGTCGTCGGCCCCCGCCAGCTGGTCGTCGATGCCGCGGATGAGGCGCTCCTGGGCGTCGATCTCCAGGTCCATCTTGGTGCGGTACAGCGACAGCTGCTCGCCCAGGTCCATCCGGTGCCAGTCCGCCAGGTTGGCCTCGTCCAGGCGGGCGACGGCGGCGCGGGTGCGCGGATCCACGGACTGCAGCATATGGATCCCCTCCTCGCGCAGCACGGAGGGGTCCGCGCCCTCGCGCAGGATGACGCGCGGCTTGCCGTTCTCGATGAGCGTGACGGCCTGCCCCCGCACGCTGCCGAAGCGGCGCGCGAACTCGGCATCGTCCATCACCTCGATGGCGGCGCCGGCGAACTGCTTTCGATCCGCGGGGGGGATGCCGGCCAGCAGCTCCGTGCGCAGCTGGCGCTGCAGCTGCCGCTCCGCCGCCTCGTCCGCCTGCTTGGCGACGACGCCGGCGTCGAAGGCGCGCACCCAGTCCGCGTACGGCACGTCGGGGTTCTCCGCGCGAAACGCGCGGAACTGCGCCATGCGCTCCGCCGGCGTGCCCCGGCGGGCCAGCACGTCGCCCGTTTCGCGGACGGGGGGCGCGTCCACCTGCCGCGTCCATCCGCCCAGCGAGCCCATCCCCCCGCTGACGACGGTGCCGATCCCCGTCTCGATGGCCGTCCCCGCGAGGATGTTGAGCGCGGCGTTGCCGTGCCGCCAGTGGTCGTCGTTGAGCACGTTGCCCGCGAGGGCGCTGGGCAGGGTGCTGACGAAGCCCTCCGCGCCCTCGGCCAGGCCGTGGGCCAGCATCCGCGTGGCGCGGCTGGAGCTGGTCGCCATCCGCGCCAGCATGCCCACGGGCGCGCCCTCGACGGCCTTGAGCAGCGCGTTGCCCATCCCCGCCGTGGCGTACGCGGCCACGGCGTCCACCACGCCCACGGCGATGTCGATGCCGATCTGCTCGCCGCCGTACGACTCGCCCAGGAGGGCGCGGCGGGTGAGGATCGTCGCGGCGACGGACGCCGCCGCGGAGGCCGCCGCCACGCCGCCGGAGCCCAGCGCGCTCATGAGGGCGGGGACGCCCACGGCCGCCGCGCCGCCGCCCGTGACGATGCTGGCCGCGACGATGACGACGACGGCGGCCACCACGCCGGCCGTCGTGGCCAGGGTGTCGGCCACGGCCTCGGCCTGGTGGCGCACCTCGTCCGTGGAGACGCGCACCTGCCCCGTGTACTGCTGAAAGCGCTGCAGCCGCCGCGCCCGCTCGTCGGCGGAGAGGCCGGGCTCGTTCACGGCGGCGTACGCCTGCTCCATCTTGCCCACGCGCCGCTCCATCCGCGCCAGCTCGGCGCTGCCGCCCAGCGTGCCGGGGCTGAAGAGGCCGAACCCCGTGCCCGTATTGGCGCGCTCGTAGGCGGCGCGCTCGCGCATCTGCTCGATTTCCTCCCGCGCGTTGCGGGGCTCGCCGCGCAGGGCCAGCCGGGTCTCGTGCAGGTCGCGGCCGTCCAGCTCCGACGACAGCCGGTCGTCCATCCGCTCGCCGCCGGAGAGGGTGGCGTACTGCCGGCGGATCTCCTCCACCTCCTCGGGCGAGCGGCCTTCCAGGGCGCGGCGGATGGCCTCCTCGTCCGTCCCCGCGCCCTGCACGGCGTAACGGATCTCCTGCGCGGGGGAAAGGTAGCCGCCCTGCGCCACCAGGTCGCGGGCCCGCTCGCGGTCCGTGCCGGAGGTGTTCCACTCGATCATGGTCCGCATGGAGCCGCGGCCCCACTGCGAGAACTGCGTGTCGTACGTGCGCTCCAGGGCGGCCATGTTCTCGCCGGCCTGGACGCGTGCCGTGGCCTCCAGCTGCCGCTCCAGCTCGCGCTCGCGGCGGCGGCGCTCGTACGGGTCCCACGGGCCCGTCCGCCGCTCCTCCTCGGCCAGGGCGGCGCGCAGGCGGGGGCCGTCGTCCAGGCGGGTGGCCTGCAGGGCGCGGTCGTACTGGGCGCGGAGGACGTTGGTGACCACCTCGTCGTCCGTGACGAACGAGTCGCGCTCCACGGCCAGCCGCGCGGCGTCGGCGCGGACGAGGTCGTTGTCGGCCAGCGCGTTGACGAGGTCGCGCTGGGGGCCGGGGTCCATCTCGTCGGCGAAGGCGCGGCGCAGGGCGCTGCCCTCGCCCGTGCCCCACTCACGGCCGAACCGGGTGTTGAAGGTGGATTCCACTTCGCCGCCGCGCCGGCGGATCTCGGCCTCCATCTGCGCGCTCGTCCACCCCTCGCGCTCCGCCTGGCGATGGACCTCGTCGCGGATGCGGGAGTAGACGCCCTCCAGCGCGGCCTCGTCCGTTCCCAGGCCGCTCATGGCCTGCTGCAGCTCGATGGCGTCGGCGCGGGCCGTGTCGCCGGCCACCAGGGCCTGGGCGCGGTCCAGGTCGTGGCCCTCCATGTCGCCGCGGAGGTCCGTGTCGAGATCCACGCCGTACTGCTCGCGGTACAGGCGGACGATCTGCTCGCGGTCCGCGGCGCTGCGGCCGCGGAGGGCGTTCATGATGGCCGCCTCGTCCGTCCCCATCCCGTCGATGGCCGTGTGCAGCTCGGCCACGGCGGCGCGGTTGGCGTCGCCGGAGAGCAGCGCCAGGGCGCGCCGCTCGTCGTCGTCGTCCATCTCGTCGTCCAGGTCCGCCTGCAGGTCGATGTCGTACGCGGACCGGTACATCCGCCGCACGGCCGCGGCCTCCAAGCGCGACAGGCCGGCCAGGGCGCGGAACACCTGGTCCTCGTCCGTCCCCGCCCCCGTCAGGCCGCCGTGCATGGCCTGGTGGCACTCGCTGGCGATGCGCGCGGCACCAAAGCCGGGGTTCACCCCCTGCGCCACGCGCTCCAGCCCGTCGGCGTCGATGTCGTCGCGCAGCAGCCGGTCTTCCAGCTGGGTGGTGAGCTCACCGCGGCGCTCGCCCAGGATGCGCGCGCGGGTGCCCGCCGCCACGGCCGCCAGGGGGTCGCCCGCGTCCGCCCCCGTGCCGAAGAAGGAGTCGACGACGGCCTGCTGCTCGGCGGACAGGCGGCGGCCGCCCGTGACGGCGGCGACGTCCATCCCCTGCCGCGCGGCGGCCTCCAGCGTCTGCACGGTCTGCAGGTCGGCGGCGATGGCGCGGGCCGCGCGACCGTTGCGCACGCGCTCCCAGGCCTCGGCGTTGGCGCGCGTCTGCCGCGTCCAGTCGCCCACCCAGTCCATCAGCCGGTCCCACCAGCTGCGCCGCTCGCCCGTCTGCTCCTCGGCCCAGGCGCGGATGCGCTCCGTGGCGTCGGACGCGGCGGACGACAGGCCGTTCTGCAGGCGCTCCTCGTTCTGCGTGGCGGCCTGCTTGAGAGCGCGGATGGCCGTGGCGGAGGTCTCGGCGCCGCGCGAGGCCCAGGCGCGGCTGGCGGCGACGAGGTCCTCCGTCTCGGTCGACGCGCGCTCCGGCGGCGCCTGGGTGCGCAGCGTGAGCTCGTCCTGCTGCGCGGCGGCGCGGTAGGCGGAGGCCTGGCCCGTGGCGGCGCGGTCCAGCTCGCCCTGGCGGCGCTCGCCGGCTTGGCGGATCTGCGTGGCACCGGCGGCCGCGCGGGTGCGGACGTCGTCGATCAGCCGGTCGCGCTGGCGGTGGATGGCTTGCGGATCGGCGGCCTGCGCGGCGGACTCGGCCTGGTCGGCGGCGGCGTCCAGCTGCGCGCGGGTGCCGGCGACGGCGTCCAGCTCGCTCTGCCCCGCCGACTGCACCTGCTCGGAGTACGCCTGCGTGGTGGACGAGACCTCCGCCTCGGCCACGCGCCGCCGCTCCTCCAGGACGCTGCGCCGGTCCACGACGGCGGAGTCCAGCGCGTCGGCGGCCACGCCGGCCTCGGCGGCGATGCCGCGCACCTGCTGCTCCAGCGCCGTGGCCAGGGCGGGCGCCAGGTCGTCGTCGCCCAGCGTGGGAAACTCGGCCTGCAGGGCGCCGCCGGCGTAGGCGGATCGCACGCGGCCCAGCATCTGGCGCGCCTCGGCCTGCGGGTCCGCCAGCAGGTGCGCCAGCACGCGGCCCACGTCCACGGCCGTCTCCGCGGGGAGGGCGGGCTCCGGCGGGGGGCGCTGGTCGGCGACGGGGGTGGCGCGGCCGGCGGCCTGCTCCTCGGTGAGGTGCGGCTCCAGCAGGGCCAGGCGCATCTCCTCCAGCCGCGTGCGCTCCGGGTCGCCGGGGTCGGAGACGAGCGCGGGCGGCATGTCGATCAGCCGGCGCAGCAGGTCGGGGCTCACGGGGTTCTGCCCCATGACGGGCATGAAGCCCTGGGGCGACGCCGTGAAGTCCGGCGGGGTCTGCGGGTCCAGCGTGCGCGCGGCGGCCTCGTCCACCAGGCGCGTGGCCTCGGGGACGGGGCCGGGGTCGGGCGGCGTGGCGGGGACGGGCTCCTGCTGGGGCGGCAGCTGTGCCTGCCCTTCGGCGGGGATGGCGGCGGCCTCATCCCGGTGGCGCGCGGCGGCCTGCCCGCCCGCCTGCGCGATGGGCGCCGTGGCCGCGGCCGCGTCGCCCGCGTCCGGCTGGGAGATGCCCTCGGTCGCCGCGCTCACCTGCGCCCGCCACGCGCCCAGCCCCGGCCCCCCGCCGCCTCCGCCGCGCGGCGCGGCGAGCGCGGCCGCGGGCGGCGCCCCGTCCGGCTGGGACGCGGCGACGGACTGCTCCGCCGCCGCGGCGGACGGCTGGCCGGACGCGGGCGCGTGCGACGTGGACTCCCGGTCCGCGAGCTCGTCGCCCAGCGCGTCCCCCAGCTCAGTGACGAGCGTCTTTGCCACGCGCGTCTCCGCGCGGAGCGACGAGCTGGAGTCGAATCCGGACGACGCGGCGGCGGGCTCCGCGGATGCGGATGCGGGCGTCGCTCCGCCGCCCGGCGCGCCCGGACCGGACGGTCCTCCGACCGGCGGCACGGACGGCCGCGGCACCTGCTGCCCCGCCCCCACGTCGGCCGGGACGGGCTCCGGCGCGGGGATGGACATCTGCAGCGCGTCGTCCTCCGCGCCGCCGGGCGCGGACGGGGCCGGCTCCGCGACAGACATCCGCAGCGCGTCGTCCTCCCGCGCGCCCGGACTGCCCGTACCGGCGGAGGACATCGTCGCGTCGGCGGATGCGTCGGCCGTCTCGTCGAGCGCGTCCTCCGGCTCCGCGACGCTCATCCGGTCCGATCCGGCCGGCGCATCCGCCGCCGGATCATTTGTGGTCAAAGTGGTCGGACCAGCGGCGGCGGACGCATCCCCCGACGCGCCGTCCTCCCCCGCGCGGCTGACGGACTCGGGCGGATACGACGCGAGCGCGGCCGGCTCCTGGGACGATGATTGCTCGACGGATGTGAATCCACCCTCGTCGGCGGCAGATGAAGACGTGGATGCGGATGCGTGGCCGGCGGATGTCGATCCACCCGCATCCGTCGGTACGCTCGCGTCAGCCGAGGAGTAGGATGCGCTCGCGTCGGCGGCGGATGACGATGCGCCGATATCGGCAGGTGAGGATGCAGGCGATGCGGATGGCAGACCGGCGGAGGGGACGGCGCCGGGGCTCTCCGGCATGGACGAGAACTGCGCGTCCGGGGAGGCAGCCTGCGGATCGGCGGC
>NZ_DASURI010000890.1:0-7951 GCF_036280135.1 Longimicrobium sp. | reverse complement strand
ACCACACTCGCAGTTCCCCGCCGCCGCCGTTGCCAATCGGGCCCGGCGGCGTTACTTTGGGTGGCGTGATTATTGCA
Source organism: Longimicrobium sp. (assembly GCF_036280135.1). Taxonomy (GTDB): domain Bacteria; phylum Gemmatimonadota; class Gemmatimonadetes; order Longimicrobiales; family Longimicrobiaceae; genus Longimicrobium. The sequence goes on along the minus strand of NZ_DASURI010000890.1, from coordinate 7,874 downwards.
AGCAGCCACGCGACTTCCTCCCCATCGGGGCACCTGACTGCCGGCGTCCTCGGCGTCATCCCGGCCCGGCTGTCTTCGCAACGCCTTCCCAGCAAACCGCTGCACGTGCTCGCCGGCAGGCCGCTCATCGAGTGGGTCTGGCGCCGCGTCGTGGAATTCGGTCTGTTCGGCGAGGTGGTCGTTGCCACGGACAGCGCGCGGGTGGCGGAGACGGCGCGCGCCTTTGGGGCCCGCTGCGTGATGACGCGTGATGATCACCCCTCGGGCACGGACCGCGTGGCCGAAGTGGCGCGGCTGCCGGAGTACGCGGCGTTCGACACCATCGTCAACGTGCAGGGCGACGAGCCGTTCGTCCGCCGCGACCACCTGGAGGCGGCCATCCATCTCGTCCGCGACGGGGGATGGGACGCGGGGACGGTGGCCACGCCCATCCGCGACGCGGACGAGTGGAAGGAGCCCAGCATCGTGAAGGTGGTGCGGGCAAGCGACGGGGGCGCGCTCTATTTTTCCCGCGCCCCCGTCCCTTTCGTGCGCGACGGCGAGCCCGCCGCGGACGACCTTGCCGCCGGGCGCTTTTTGCGCCACGTGGGCATCTACAGCTACCGGCGGGACGCCCTGCTGCGCTGGGTGGCGCTGCCGGAGGCGCCCCTGGAGCGCCTGGAAAAGCTGGAGCAGCTGCGGCCTCTGGCGGCCGGGCTGCGCATTGGCGTGGCCGTGGGCGCGCCGGCGGAGGGCGGGGTAGACACCCCGGCCGACGCCACGCGCGCGGCCCGCATCCTGGAAGAGACGTACACTGCCACCACAGAGGCACGGGCATGACCGCGATGAACACGACCCCCACCAAGTACATCTTCGTGACCGGCGGGGTGGTTTCTTCGCTCGGCAAGGGGATCGCCGCGGCGTCCATCGGGCGCCTGCTGGCCGCCCGGGGGCTGCGCGTGACCATCCAGAAGTTCGACCCCTACATCAACGTGGACCCGGGCACGCTCAGCCCGTTTCAGCACGGCGAGGTGTTCGTCACCGACGACGGCGCCGAGACGGACCTGGACCTGGGCCACTACGAGCGCTTCGTGGGCGAGTCGCTGTCGCAGGCGAACTCCATCACCACGGGGCGCATCTACCAGGACGTGATCCAGAAGGAGCGCCGCGGCGAGTACCTGGGCGCCACGGTGCAGGTCATCCCCCACATCACGGACGCCATCAAGGGCGCCATCCGCCGGCTCGCTCCGAATCACGACGTCGTCATCACGGAGATCGGCGGCACGGTGGGCGACATCGAGTCGCTGCCGTTCCTGGAGGCCATCCGCCAGTACCGCCAGGAGGTGGGGCGCGAGCACACGCTGTTCGTCCACCTCACGCTCATCCCGTACATCGCCGCGGCGGGCGAGCTCAAGACCAAGCCCACGCAGCACTCCGTGCGCGAGCTGATGGAGATCGGCATCCAGCCCGACATCCTCATCTGCCGCAGCGAGCATCCCATTCCGCCGGAGATGCGCCGCAAGATCGCCCTGTTCACCAACGTGGACGTGGCCAGCGTCATCGAGGCGGCGGACGTCAAGAGCATCTACGAGGTGCCGCTGGAGTACGCCAAGCAGCGGCTGGACGAGCAGGTGTGCCACAAGCTGGGGCTGCAGCACACGGGCAAGCCCGACATGGCGCAGTGGGAGCGCCTGGTGGAGCGCATCCGCCGCCCCAGGAACGGCACGGTGAACATCGCCGTCGTGGGCAAGTACGTGGCGCTCGTGGACAGCTACAAGTCCGTGCAGGAGGCCCTGCACCACGGCGGCATCGCCAACGACGTGCGGGTGAACATCGACTGGCTCTCGTCCGAGGACTTCGAGAACGGGCAGAATGCCGACAAGCTGAGCGGCTACCACGGCCTGCTCATCCCCGGCGGGTTCGGCGTGCGGGGCGTGGAGGGGATGCTTTCGGCCATCCGCTGGGCGCGCGAGAACGGGCTGCCCTTCTTCGGCATCTGCCTGGGGCTGCAGACGGCCATCATCGAGTTCTCGCGCGGGGTGTGCGGCCTGGAGCAGGCGCACTCGGCGGAGTGGGAGCGCGACACGGCGGACCCCGTCATCTGCCTGATGGACAGCCAGCGCCAGGTGACGGACATGGGCGGCACGCAACGGCTGGGCGCGTACACGGCCCGCCTGGCGCCCGGCTCCAAGTCCGCCGAGATCTACGGCTCGCAGGAGATCAGCGAGCGGCACCGGCACCGCTACGAGGTGAACAACGCGTACCGCCCGCAGCTGCAGGAGGCGGGAATGCGCATCAGCGGCACGTCGCCGGACGGCAACCTGGTGGAGATGATCGAGCTGCCGTCGCACCCGTGGTTCGTGGCCACGCAGGCGCACCCGGAGCTCAAGTCGCGCCCGGACCATCCGCATCCGCTCTTCGCGTCCTTCGTCGGCGCCGCCATGGTCCGCCGCGACGGCGAGGAGCAGACGTCGCTCGACCGCGACCTGCGGCCGTCCGCCGCCGCGCCGTCCGCCCCGGCGGAGGAGCCCTCCGAGCGCGCCGCGGGGGTCAGCGCGTGAGCACGACGGTCCAGGGGAACGAGGGGACGGACGTGCATTCCACCGTGGCGGACGGGTTCCGGCTGGGCGGATCGTTCTTTTTGATCGCGGGCCCGTGCGTGCTGGAGGACGACCGGCTGAACCTGACGGTGGGCGAGGCGCTGGCGCGGCTGTCGGCGGACCTGCGCCTGCCCATCGTCTTCAAGGCCTCGTTCGACAAGGCCAACCGCTCGTCGCCCGGCTCGCCGCGGGGACCGGGCGTGGACGAGGGGCTGCGCAAGCTGGAGCGCGTCCGCGCCCAGACGGGCCTTCCGCTGCTGACGGACGTCCACCTCCCGGAGCAGTGCGCGCCCGTGGCGGAGGTGGTCGACGTGCTGCAGATCCCCGCGTTCCTCTGCCGGCAGACGGACCTGCTCGTCGCCGCGGGCGCCACGGGGCGGGCCGTCAACGTCAAGAAGGGGCAGTGGATGGCCCCGCACGAGATGCGCGGCGCCGCCAACAAGGTGCGCGGCGCGGGCTCCTCCGCCGTGGCCGTGACGGAGCGGGGAACGTTCTTCGGCTACGGCAACCTGGTGGTGGACATGCGCTCGTTCGCGCTGATGCGCGAGGCGTGCGAGGCGCCCACGATCTTCGACGGCACGCACAGCGTGCAGCGCCCCGGCGAGGGCGGCGGCATCAGCGGGGGCGAGCCGCGGCACATCCCCACGCTGGTCCGCGCGGCCGTGGCGGCGGGGTGCGACGCGCTCTTCCTGGAGACGCACCCGGAGCCCGCGAAGGGATTGAGCGACACCACCAACATGCTGCCGCTGGACCGCCTGCGGCCGCTGGTGGAGGAAGTGCTCGCCCTCCGCGCCGCGCTGGGACTGGAGGCCGCCCGTGTCTGAGACGATGCCCATCGCGCCGGAGCTGGCGAAGCGCATCCGCCTCGTGGTCTTCGACGTGGACGGGGTGATGACGGACGGCGGCGTCTACCTGGGCGCCACCTCCAGCGGCGAGAGCGTGGAGCTCAAGCGCTTCGACATCCAGGACGGCCTGGGCGTGCAGATGATGCGCACGGCCGGCCTCAAGGTGGCCATCGTCACGGGGCGCACGTCCGAGGCCGTGCGCATCCGCGCCGAGGAGCTGCAGATGGACGACCTGCACCAGGACCGCACGGCCGACAAGCTCAACGCGCTCACCACCATCCTGGAGCGCCAGGGCGTCTCGTGGGAAGACACGGCGTTCCTGGGCGACGACCTGCCGGACCTCGTCGTCCTGCGCCGGGTGGGGCTTCCCGCCGTCGTGGGCAACGCCACGAGCGACGCGCGCGCCTGCGCCGTGTGGCACGGAACGAAGCACGGCGGCCGCGGCGCCGTCCGCGAGTTCGCCGAGGCGCTGCTCAAGGCCCGCGGCCAGTGGGCCGACGCCGTCGAGGCGTACGTGCGCGAGCGCGAGCAGGGCCGGTAGGATGAGCGCCCACGTCATGGACCCCGCCGAAGCCGCCGCCGAGGGCGCGCTTTCCCTGGAGGAGACGCTGCGCCGCGCGCGCCGGGTCATCCGCCAGGAGGCGCAGTCCGTGGCGGCCCTGGAGGACCGCATCGGGGACGCGTTCGCGGGGGCCGTGGAGGCCATCCTGGCGTCGGACGGCCGCGTGATCGTGGCGGGCATCGGCAAGAGCGGCATCATCGGCCGCAAGATCGCGTCGACGCTCACGTCCACGGGCACGCCTGCCACCTTCCTGCACCCCGTGGAGGCGCTGCACGGCGACCTGGGGATCGTGGGCGCGGGCGACGTGGCCATCCTGCTCAGCAAGAGCGGGGAGAGCAGCGAGCTGCGGGGGCTGCTGGAGTACCTGGGCCGGCTGGGCGTGCGCGTGGTCGCCCTCACGGGGCGCATGGACTCGTCGCTGGCCCGCCACGCGGAGTGGGTGCTGGACTGCTCCGTGGCCGAGGAGGCCTGCCCCCACGACCTGGCGCCCACCTCGTCCACGACGGCGGCGCTGGCCATGGGCGACGCCCTGGCCGTGGCGCTGCTCCTTCGCCGCGGCTTTGGCCGCGAGGACTTTGCCCGGTACCACCCCGGCGGCGCGCTGGGCCGCCAGCTGCTGCTGCGCGTGCGCGACGTGATGGTGGACGGCGACGTCCCCGTGCTGCCGCCGGACGCGACCATGCGGCAGGCCGTCGTGCTGCTCGCGGAGCGGCGCGGAACGGTGGCCGTGGTGGACAACGCGGGGCTGCTCCTGGGCGTGGTGACGTCCGGAGATTTGACAAGGTTAATGGAACGGGAGGAACACTTTTTCCCAATCTCCGTATCCGAAGTGATGACCCGGACCCCCCGAACCGCCGAGCCGGACCAGCTCGCCGCCGCCGCCGTGGGCGTGATGGAGCGCGCGGGCGTGATGGCGCTTCCCGTCGTGGACGGAGAGGGGCGGGTGGTGGGGATGGTTCACCTTCACGACCTGATGCGGGCGGGAGCCGTCTAGATGCGGATGCGGAACGTTCTGTGGATCCTGGCCCTGGCCGTCGTGGCCGCGTGCGAGCAGCCCCAGCCCTCGGGGCCGGTGGCCAACGACGCGGACAGCAGCCAGCGCACGTACGGGATGAACCTCAAGCTCTCCGAGGGCGGGGTGCTCAAGGCCGACCTGTACGGCGACACGGCGTTCCAGCGTCCCGGCAACGCAAACGTCACGGAGCTGCGCAACGTGCGCCTTACGTTCTATGACGCGCAGGGCAAGAAGCCGGGCACGCTCACCAGCAAGACGGGCGAGTACGACGTGACGACGGGGGTGATGGTGGCCCGCGGCTCCGTCGTCCTCATCACGCACAACGACCGGGGCGAAAAGCGCACGATCCGCGGCGAGGAGCTCCACTACGACCAGCGCGGCGACCGCGTGTGGAGCGAGCGCGAGACCCTGGTGCAGGAGGCCGACGGGCGCACGCTGGTGACGCAGGGCTTCACCAGCGACACGCGGTTCACCAACATCCAGGGCAAGAACTCCAAGACCACGGGCGTGCAGGTGAACCAGGCGGGAGGGGGACTGTGAGGGGCCTTCGCCGCCTGCTCCCCGTTCTGCTCGCCCTCGCCGCGCCGCTGTTCGCCACGGCGCAGGCGCGCGCGCAGAACAAGTGCGACCTGATCTACCAGCAGGGCACCTGGGTGTCCGTGGGCGCCGAGGGGCAGCGGGTAATCAACGCCAGCGGTCCGCTCCTGGTGCGGTGCAGCAACGGCGAGGAGCTGCGGGCCGACAGCGCCGTGCTGTACGAGGCCATCAACGAGGTGCACCTGTTTCGCCGGGTGGACTACCAGGACCCGGGCCGCTCGCTCACGTCGGACTACGCCACGTACAACGGCAACACGGGCCGGCTGTGGGCCACGGGGAGCGTGGTGTTCACGGACAAGAACCGCGGCTCCACCCTGCGCGGACCCAACCTGGAGTACTTCCGGGCCGCGCCCGGCCGGCCGGACCCGCAGGCCATCGCCACGGAGCGACCGCACCTCACCGTGGCGCCCCGCAGCGGCCGGCAGCGCGACCCCATGGAGATCGACGCCGACCGCATCACCACCGTGGGCGAGAACTACGTCACGGCCACCGGCAACGTGGTGATCGACGGCAAGCAGATGGACGCCTGGGCCGACGAGGCGTACTACGACGGGTCGCAGGAGCGGATGGAGCTGCGCCGCAACGCCCGCGCCCAGGGCGAGCGCTACGACCTGCGGGGCGACTACATCGAGGCGGACCTGGCCGAAGGCGCCCTGGAAAAGGTGCTCAGCCGCGGCAACGCGCGCCTGGTGGAAGAGCGGATGCGCGTCACGGGCCCGCAGCTGCAGCTGTTCTTTGCCCGCGACTCGCTGCAGCGCCTGGTGAGCGGCCACGGCCCCACCGGCGACAGCACGCGCTCCGTGGCCCTGGCCCGCGGCTTTCGCATGGAGGCCGACTCGCTCGAGGCGCTCACCCCCGGGCAGCGCATCCGGCAGGTGATCGCCATCGGCACGGCGGAGGGGCAAAGCTGGGACACGCTGCAGGTGGCCGGCCCCAGCCCCCGCGACACCGTGGGGCCCGACTCCGTGTCCGGCCTGGGGCTGGAGGACCGCGACCTGATCTACGCCGACACCATCGTCGGCTGGTTCCGCGCGGACTCGGCGGGCGCGGACTCGGCCCGGACGGATTCCGCCGCCGCCGGACCGCGCGTCCTGGGCGACTCGGCGCGGGCGCCGGCGCAGCGCGACACCACGGGCAGCGTCGAGCTGGAGCGTATGCTGGCCTGGGGAAGCGCGCGGTCGCTGTACCGCCTGGCGCCCAGCCGGGAGGACGCGCGGAACCCCACGGCCAGGCGGGGCATCAACTACGTGATCGCCGACACCATCGACCTCTCGTTCTTCGAGGGCGACGTGGACGTGGCCAACGTGCGGGGCCTCAAGCGCGGCGTGTACCTGGACCCCGTCCAGGCGCGCGACAGCACGCGGGCCGACACCCTGCCGCCGGACAGCGCCGCCGTGGCCGCCGGCTCGGCATCGACGCCGCCGACGACCGTCGCGCCGGCGGACGCCGACCTGCCCACGGACCCGCGCGCCCCGGCGCCGACGCCGGCCCCCGCGCAGGCCGCGCCCGCGACGACCACCGCGCCCGAGCGGCGCCCGGCGGCGGGAGGACGGCGGTGAGCGGCGCGTTCGGGCCGCTGGTCGAGGCCACGGGCGCGGGGGACCTGAGCAAGCTCATCGCCCTGCGCGCGCTGGTGGACCGTGCCAACGGCGACGGAAGCGTGGAGCGCGCCAACTGGCTCACGGGCGTGCGCGAGGAGTACCGCCGCTGGTACGCGCGGCACACCCCGCACGGCCACCCGGAGAACTTTCCGGCGGACGAGACCGTGCGCTACCTGGACGAGCACATCGTCCGCATCCTGGCCGGCGACGGCGTGCTGGAGCCCGTCGTCATCCCCGGGGCGGACGAGGGGACGGACGGCGCGGGCGAGGTGCCCTGGCACGCCGTGCGACTGAGCACCTGGGCCGCCGCGGAGGTGGACGGCGGGCGGGACCGGGTGCTGGACCTGCTGGACGCGAGGATACGAGCCATTCTGGACCACACCCACGACGCCGGCCCGTCCGGCGCCGCCTCCACGGTGGACCTGCCGCCGCCCCCCGCCCTGGACGCGCCCGCGCCGGTGGACGGACTCGCCGCGCCGGACGTGCACATGGGTGGGACGCGCGAGGACGCGTATCGCCCGGGCGACATGCTGGTGCCCGGCGGCGCCACCCTGGCCGCGAAGGGGCTGGTGAAGGTCTAACGCAAGCGCCGCGTGGTGAACGAGGTGGACCTGCAGGTCTCGCAGGGCGAGATCGTGGGGCTGCTGGGGCCCAACGGCGCGGGCAAGACCACCA
>NZ_DASURI010000889.1:0-16986 GCF_036280135.1 Longimicrobium sp. | reverse complement strand
TCCCCCGCGAAGCGGGGGCAGGGGGCCGGGGGGAGGGGGCCCTCCGCGGGCGAGAGACAGCCCGCCACACAGGACGATCCTGGCGCCCCCGTCCCCGCTTGTGACGGATCTGTGGCGCCGCGCGATGGATTATATGCGGATGCGCGCCGGCTCCGGCCGGAATGACGCGCCGCAGCATCGACCGAAGACCTGACGCGGCGACCGCCGCTGATCCACGTCCCCGAACCGGGAAATCACGCCATGCCGACCTTCGCCGACGGAGTGCCCATCGAGACCACGGAGCCGTTCATCACGGTGGACGCCTCCGCGCAGAACCCGTTCAAGGTGGGCAAGCTCATCTTTTCGCTGGTGGTGGTGGACGATTCCGGCAACGAGTCGGGGCAGTCCACGTTCACGGTGAACGTCATCGACAGCGAGCGGCCCACGGCCATCCTCACCGGGCCGGACAAGGTGCCGCAGACGCAGTCGTTCAAGCTGGACGGCTCGCGCAGCACGGACGTGGGCGGGCGCATCGTGCGCTACCGCTGGACGCTGGTTCGCCGCGAGGCGTAGGCCCATGGCCACGTTCGGCATCGGGACGACGATCGTCACGAGCGATGCGTGGGTGGACGTGGACGGGCTGATGGCGGGCACGTACCGCTTTCGCCTGGAGGTGGAGGACGCGGCGGGCATCCTGAGCAACCCCGCCGAGATCTCGGTGGTGGTCACGCCGCCGCCGCCCCCGCCGCCCCCACCCCCGCCCGTGACGCGGCCGCCGATCACCCGGCAGCCCGTCGACCCGATCGAGGACCGCGTCTCCCGCATCCCCATCTGGAAGCGCCCCGGGATGATGGAGCCGTGAGGGCGGACGAGATCGACGGATGGCAGATCGATGGATGGCGGATGCGCTTCATCGGATCGGCGGTGATGCGGGACGTGCGGCAGGGATCATCGCGGCGGATGCAGATCGCGGCGGATGCAGATCGCGGCGGATGCAGATCGGGACCGATGGCAGGATCCGCGACCCGGCGATTGAAATCGCGGCACCGAACACGTGATGTCGGCCTTCGCCGACAGGTCGAGCACGGGCGAGTGCCGTGGGATGCACCGGCCCCGCGCGATGAAGTTCTCCCCTCTCCGCGAGGAACGAGCGGGGAGGGGCCGGGGGAGGGGCGGGTTGCCGCCGCGAGGGCCTACCCTCCTCCGCGATGAAGTTCTCCCCCTCCCCCGCGAAGCGGGGGCAGGGGGCGGGGGGAGGGGGCTCTCCGCGGCCGGCAGATCGTCTGCCATCCCGCATGATCCCGGATCCGACGATCCTCGCCCGCGGCAGGCGGTCCGACACAGGCACGATGCGCAATCCACACAGGTACGGCGGCACTTTCTCCTGATCAACCGGACTGGACCATCGACATGAGCACGCGGCCCGATCCCCTGGCAGACCGCGACCTGCGCCCCGACCGGCTGCACTTTGCCACCGGCGCGCTCCTGGACCGCGAGGACTTCCTGGCGGAGCAGCTGTACCACCGCGGCCGCCTTGCCCGCGCCCTGCTGGCCCTGCACGGCTCCGGCACCGTCTCCGGCCTGCGCGTGAGCCTGGGCGACAACGGCGGCGACGAGATGGTGAACGTCTCCGCCGGCCTGGCCATCGACCGCATCGGCCGCCTGGTGGAGGTGCCGCGCAGCGCGTGCATCCGCCTGGGACGGTGGATGGAGCACTGGGCCGAGACCGACCTGAGCGCCCTGCGCCGCGCCCGCGTGCTCCCCGGCGCCCCCGAGGACCCCGTCGCCACCCAGGCCCCCGGCCCCGACGATCCGCAGATGCGCCTGCCCGCATCCCCCGAATCCGCCGAATCGGGGCAAGGCGAGACGTCCGCCGAGGGAGCGGATGCGCCGAAGCCCGCGCAGGTGGGCGAGGGCGAGCCGGAGTGGAAGGCGTGGGGGCAGGGCTACGTGGTCGCGGACGTGTACCTCGCCTTTGCCGCGTGCGAGCGGGGCAAGACGCCCGCGTTCGCCACGGGCCCGTTCGACGCGCTGGACGCCGTGGCGCCCTCGCGCGTCCGCGACGGCTACGAGCTCACGATGGTGCCCGTGGCGCACACGGCGCGGCCGGCGGACCCGTGGGCGGAGCGCAGCGCGGCCGGCGTGGAGGCGCGCCGCCGGCTGGCGCAGGCCTCCGTGCTGGACACGCCCCTGGCGCCGGCGGACTGGAAGGACCGCGGCGCCGTGGCCCGCCCGCCCGCGTACCCGCCGGAGGTGGACCCCAGCGCCGTGTTCCTGGCGCGCCTGTTCATCCCCGTGATGTCGGTGGGCAAGGACGAGTCGCGGGCCGGCTTTGGCCGCGACCGCGCGCTTCGCCCCTTGGTGAACAACCACCTGCGCCCGTTCGCCCTGTCCGGCCCCGCGCTGTCGTGGCTGGCCGGCGGCTGACCGCCCGCGTTCCGCGCTGACTGAACCGGGCCGCCCCGCGCGGCCCCGCACCCCGCGATCCCCGATGGAGAACACCGCCGTTTCCGCCGCCGTGCAGGGCCCCGGCCGCGTGCGCCTCAAGGCGCAGGACGTGACGGCCTTTCAGGCCAGCCTGGTGGTGGACGACCGCCGGCGCCGGCCCCTGTACTTCGACGGCCGGTTCCTGGCCGCCCGCGACCTGGTGCGCGAGCAGAACTACTTCCTGACCCGCCAGGCGGACCTGGGGCGCGCGGGCGGCTTCGGCGTCGTGGAGGGGCTGTACGTGCAGCGGGGCGGCGCGCCCACGCAGCTGTCCATCGGCGCGGGGCACGGCGTGACGCCCGCGGGCGAGCTGGTGACCATCCCCCGCGACGTTACGCTCGACCTCGTGGACGTCCCCGAGATCCAGCGGCTGAACGCGGCGTTCGGCCTGCTGCGCGTGCCCAACGATCCGCCCCGCAACCGCACGGGGCTGTTCGTGGTGGCCCTGCGCCCCGTGGAGTTCAGCGCCAACCCCGTCGCGTCGTATCCCACCTCCATCACGGGCACGCGCTCGGCGGAGGACGGCGAGATCGTGGAGGGCGCCGTCGTCACCCTCATCCCCTACGCCGACGAGGGGCCCAACGTGAGCCCGTCGCTGCGCCGCTCGCGGGTGGCGCACGAGGTGTTCGTCACGGGGACGGGCAAGGGCGCGGCGGCCGGCGCCCTGCCCCTGGCCATGGTCTCGCTCAACCGCGGCACGGTGGAGTGGCTGGACCCGTTCCTCGTCCGCCGCGAGGTGGGCGCGGACCAGGGCGACGTCGTGGGGCTGGGGTTCGCCCCGCGCGGGCTGCGCGAGGCGCACCTCCTTCAGTACGAGGCGCAGCTGCGCGAGGTGCTGGCCCTGCGCGGCTCGCTGGGCTACCGCTTTGCGGCGGCGGACTACTTCATGGCCCTGCCGCCCGCCGGCCGGCTTCCCGCGGCGTGCGTGGACGCGGCGGACTTCACGCAGATCTTCTTTCCGCCCACGGTGGACGTGGACCTCTCCCTGGTGCCCGAGGACGAGATCCCGGCGCTGGTGGAAGAGAGCATGACGCTGCCGCCCCTGGACCTCACCCGCACGGCGGACGAGCTGGACAGCACGTCCATCGTCATCTGCATCCCCGTGCCCCGCGAGCAGCTGCGCACCATCAGCACGCGGGTGCAGGGGCTGGTGCGCTCGCTGCGGCCGGCGGCGCCGGGGATGGTGGCGCGGCGGTCGCCCCTGGAGCACCTGCGGGGCGTGCGGCTGCCGGGCAACTTCGTCCCCATGCCCGAGCCGGGCGACAGCGAGGACGCGGCGTGGCGCGGGCTGCTGCAGATGGGCGGGATGCTGTGGTACATCCGCCGCAAGACGCTGCACGTGCGCGCGGACCTGGCCGGCGAGCGCGAGGTGTTCAAGGCCATGCAGCCCGCCACGACGGACGCGCAGGCGCTCAACAAGCGCCAGGCGGACCTCGACGCCAAGGACGTGACCCTCCGGACGCGCGAGAACGACGTGACGGCCCGCGAGGCCGCCGCCGCCCTGCGCGAGCAGCAGCTGGCCGGCAGCGACGCCGACCGCCAGGCCAAGCTGCGCGAGCGGCTGGCGGAGCTGGAAAAGCGCGAGCTGGACCTGAACCGGCGCGAGCAGGACCGCAAGCGGCTGGAGGACGAGATCACCCAGCGCGACGCGCGCAGCAAGGAGCTGCAGGCCGTCGCCAACCAGCGCGACAGCGACGTCCGCGGCCGCCTGGCGGAGCTGCTGGCCAAGGAGACGGAGGTCCGCAAGCGCGAGGAGACGGTGGCCGGCCGCGAGATCACCGCGGGCCGCCGGGAGACGGACGCGGGCAACAAGGAAAGCCTCATCCGCCAGCGCGAGGACGCCGTAGCGCGCACCGAGGCCCTGCAGCGCTCGCGCATCAGCGAGCTGGACCAGCGGCAGGCCCGGCTGGACCAGGCGGACCGCGACATCCTGTCCCGCCGGTCGGAGCTGGAGCGCCGCGAGACGACGATCACCAGCCGCGAGGCCGCCGTGGCCCGGGCCGAGTCCATCCGCGAGCGGTATCCCTACAAGTTCGAGGCGCCGTGAACGTCACCCCCATCCGTGATCCGCTCGCGGGCGAGCAGGTCGTCGGCGCGCAGCCCCGGCTGGCGCCCACGGCCGACGACGCCGGCTGGCAGCGGCGCCTGAACCTGTACACGGGCCGCGCCCTGGGTGACAGCGCCCTGGTCCTGGAGCAGACGGGGCGCGCCGGCCGCCTGGCCATGACGGGCCGCGCCTGGTCGCACGGCGTGGCGGCGGGGCTGGAGGTGGGCCTGGAGGCGCAGCTCACGTCCGGGGGCGAGACGCGGTGGATGCTGCACGTGGCCGCCGGCTACGGGCTCACGGTCCGCGGCGAGGACGTGTACCTGCCCCGCACCGTCCGCGTGGCCCTGGACGACCTGCACGTGTACCTCCCCGCCCGCGTCCTGGCGCCGTCCCCGCACGCGCGCGAGGTGGCCGCGGCCGAGGCGGAGGCCCGCCGCAAGGCCCTGGAAGAGGCGCAGGCCCAGGCCGATGCCGCCGCCGAGGCCGCCCGCGCCGAGGCCCTGGCCCGCATGCGCGCGGCCACGGAAAAGGCCCGCGGCCTGGGCGGCGTGCTGCGCCGCGGCCGCAAGCCCACCGCGGACGAAGAAGCCGCCGCCGGGCCCATGACCGCGCCCCGCGTGGAGGCGGCCACGCCCGAGCAGGTGCGCGCGGCCGCCCTGCGCCTGCCGCTGGATGCGAAAGTCCGCGAGTCGCTGCTGGCGTCGCTGCGCAGGGACGAGGAGCACCCGCTGCACGTGTGGCGGCGGGGCAGCATGGTCAAGCCGCTGCTTCCCGCCTCCACGCTGGACCCCATCGAGGAGGGCGGCGTGCCCGTCGGTGCCGGCATGCCCCTGCGCCGCCCCACGGTCGTCATGGGCGAGATGCCCGTGGGTCCGCTGCCGAAGGTGCGCGAGACGGTGCGGATGCCGCGCGTGGCCGTCCTGCTCCTGCAGCCCGTGGAGGCGGAGCTGGTGGGCCGGCCGGACCCGGCGGACCCCTGCGAGCTGGACCCCCAGGACGACGCGTTCGCCGACTGGCAGGTGGCGGACGGCGTGCGCCTGGTGCTCTACGCCTTTCCCTGGGAGGACCGCGTGGACGTCACGCCGCCGGACACCTGGCGCAACCGCCTGGCCTACGAGGTGTTCCAGGCCGAGGCCGCGCTGGGACCCGGCGAGCGGCTGCCGTGGGAGTACGCGGGGCTGCCCATCGGCCTCGTGGGCTTTGACGACGCGGGGGCGCCGGCGTGGGTGGACGGGTACGCCGTCGCGCGCGACGGGGGCAAGCCGCACCGCCGCACGCCCCTGCTGGCGGGCGTGGGCGACGCGTACCTGTGGCAGGCGCGCCTCAAGCAGTTCGCCGAGCAGGTGGCCGAGGTGGACTGGTCCGTGGCTGATCCCGGGGCGGAGTTCGCGCGGTTCGCGTACCTGCCGCCGGCGGGGCTGCTTCCCCGTCCGTCCGTGGACCTGGAGAACAACACCACGTGGGCCTTTCCGCAGGACTACGTGGTGGAGGCCGTGCCCGTCCCCCTGGAGCAGCTGGACGCGGCCATCGAGGCCAGCGCCCCCCTGGACCCGTTCGACCTGCACCGGCCCGACCGGGTGCGCGTCCTGGTCCCCGTGCCGCAGGCGTACTACGAGCCGCGGCTGCTGCTGGACGACGAGATCGATCCGCAGTTCGGCGCGGAGATCGAGGAGCTTACTGCGCGCCGCCTGGAGCTGCTGCGCCGCCGCGAGGACCTGCGCAACAAGGCCGGGACCGTCTTTACCGCCATCCTGGCGGCGCCGCTGGACTTCGGGTGGGGCAGGCCGGACCCGGAGCGGCTGGAGGACGAGGGCGACGTGGTGATCACGGTGCGGGACCTGCTCGCCCTGGCCCCGGCGGAGGAGGACTTCGGGACGCGGGTGGAGGGCATCGTCCCCGCGGAGCCCGATACGCCCGAGGGGCTCTCCATGCGGGCCGTGGCCGTGGACACCCTGCGGGAGGAGCTGCTGCGGGGCCCCCTGCGGCCGCACGAGGTGGACCGGCTGAACGTGGGGGTGGAGCCGTTCGTGGCGGAGCTGGACGCCCGCGTGCGCCGCGCGGACGACCACGTGGACTTCAGCTTTCTGCGCGTGCAGAGCGACATCTACCGCCTGCGGCAGCTGATGCTGGGCACCACGGCCGCCACGCGCCTGGCCACGTCGCCCGCGCTGGCCGGCATCATCAACAGCGAGAGCGCGTTCAACGTCCGTGACCAGCTGCTGGGCTACCTGGAGGGCGTGCGCGCAAAGGGGACGGGGGGCGCGGCCGGCACGGCCAGCAAGCCCGGCCAGGACGCGCCCGGGCCCGCTACGAAGACGCTCGTGGCCAACACGTACTTTCTCAAGGCCAACACCCTGAACCTGGGGTGGAACCTGGGCCCCATCAACACGGCCATGCAGGTGGCGGCGAAGACGGCGCCCGCCCCGCAGCCGGCCGTCGCGTCCATCGCCGCAGCGTCCCTCGTCCCGCAGTCCATCGCCGCGGGGGGAATGGACACGCCGTTCCGCGCCGGGCGCTACATGGCGTACACGCCCGTCACGCGAAAGCCCGCGCCCACGGAGGCCGTGCGCCTCAAGGCGCCCATCGTGGGCGAGGCGTACGACTTTCGCACGGTGACGGTGGCGGAGCGGCTGGACTCGCCCGCCGCCAACGAGGCCAAGAGCTTCGCCGTCCTCAGCCGGTACGAGGTGCTGCAGGGGCTGGCGGGGCTGGACATCCCCCTGGACGACGTGATGATCCCGGGGTTCATCAAGCGTGACGCGCAGGGCAACCCCGAACGGCGCACGCTGCGCAACGCGGTGGGCGGGGGCACGCCCTCCAATCCCACGTCGTTCGTGTGGGTGCGCGAGGCGCGGCCGTTCGGCGAGGTCAAGAACCGCCTGGAGGCGCTGGTGCTGGAGGAGAACGACCCGTCCAACGCGGACGAGTCGGCGTTCTTCAGCATGGCGGTGGAGCTGCTGGACTCCACCGTGGCCGCCCTGCGCAACGTGGAGGGCCGCATCCAGCTGTACCGCGGTGCCGTGGACCGCGCCCGCGCCACGCTGGACGAGCTGCGCGCGCAGGCCCTGCGCGTGGACGCGCGCCTCAAGACGGTGGGCGACGACCTGGCCGAGACCCGGCACGACCTGGCCGTCGCGCGGGCGCTGCTGGAGGACGAGAAGCAGCGGGTGGCGGCCGTGAACGCGCGCCGCAAGCGCGTCCTGGCCGAGCAGGTGCACTTCTACGCGTACCAGCGCCCGCGCCTGTCCGCCGCGCTGCTGGACGCGCCGGCCCGGCCGCTGGACCCCGCGTTCACGCAGTCGCCCCTGCCGGCGGCGCTGGCGGGGTCGGAGGTGGCGCCGCCGGAGCTGCGGGCCATGGTGGAGGTGCTGCGCGAGGCGCCCCTGCGCTTTTTCCGCAACGCCGGCTCGCTGCTGGCCGGGCTGGACACGCTGGCCGTGCTGCGGGGCACGCTGGAGTCCGCGCGGGACCGGGCGCGGGTCCGGCAGGCGCCCGTGACGCTGGATGCCCTGGACGCGCGGCTGGGCGGACGGCTGGGGGTGAGCATTGCCCGGACGCTGCAGGCGCAGGCGCAGGTGGTGGCGCTGCACCGGCAGTCGGCGGCGCAGATGGACCTGGGCGGGTTTGGCGCGCTCAACTGGGCGCGCGTGCGGGCCGAGGCGCTGCGGACGCTGTCGCTGGGCGACCTGATCGACGCCGCGCACGGGCGCACGGCCGTGGACCGCGCCGCCGCCCGCGAGGTGGACGACGTGCTCAAGGTGGCCACGGCGCTGTACCGCGAGCTGGGGCTGGTAAAGCCCGCCGTGCGCCTGGACTGGGCCGAGGCGCTCAGCCAGTACGACCAGGCGGCGGACCTGCACAACCTCTACGCCCTGCCGCGCTTTGGCGAGATCGAGTACCTGGACCGCCGCGAGATGCAGGCGCTGGTGGACTGGCTGTACGCCCGCATCGACCCGTCGCAGCCGGAAGCCGCGGCGATGATGAGCGACGTCGTCCGCGTGTGCATCCTCCTGGCATCCCACGCGCCCGTGAACGCGGTGATCGCCGCGTCCGTCACGCGCGAGACGGAGGTGCGCATCGGGGGCACGGTGGAGGTGGCGGCGGACGCGGCGCAGGCGCGCGTGGGGATGCACGTGCTGCTGTACGACGTGGCCAAGCGCCCCGTGCACGCCGTGGTGGAAGACCTGACGGACCGCGTGGCCGTCGCGCGGGTGGTGCACGCGGCGGCGCCGTCGGTGACCATCGCCAAGGACACGCGCGCGCAGATGGGCGAGGAGGCGCGCCTGGCCACGCACGCCGCCGTGGCCGCCGGCAAGCCGCGCATTGCCGCGCTGGCGCAGGCGAAGAAGTGACTATGCGTCGGGATACCGGGATCGGGAAGATGCCGTCGCAGGCTATTCCCTATTCCCTGTTCCCTATTCCCTTGCAGTGAACGCGCGCCGGGTCCGCCGCGTGCGCCTGGCCGCGCCCAGCGACCCGCTCGTCCGCCGGGGCGCGCTGCTGCTGGAAGACGCGCTGCACACGGCCACCCTCCCGGGCGCGGAGGGCGGCCGTGTGCTGCTCGTGCGGTCGCTGGACGTGGGCCGCATCGATCCCGCCGCGCCGCCGTCGTCGCTGGCGCTGGCCGTGGAGGCACGGATGCGGGAGCTGGCGCGCGACGCCGTCTGGGCCGGCGACCCCGCCGCGCCCCGCGCGCCCGCCGTCTGGTTCCGCGACGCGGTGGAGGCGGCCGGCCTGCTCGCCGTCCGGCTGATCCGAGAGGGCCGCGCGGACGCGTGGTTCTGGCGCGCGGCCATCCCGGAATTCCGCGCGGAGGGCGGCGTCGCGGGGGGCGTGCGGATGGCGATCGCCGCCGCGGCGGAGTCCGCGCCAGGCGCGGCGGCCGTCGCGGGCATGCTGCGGATCGCGATGGAGAACGCCGCCGCCGACACGCTCCTCGCCTGCCTGGATGCGGACGACGCGCGTCGGCTGATGGCGCACTTTGGATGGGCGGCGGATGCGTCCGCGTCCATCCAATTGGCGGACGTGGCGCCGGCGGAGTGGCGGCCGCTGCTGGCGCGGTGGATCGCGCGATGGGGAGCGGATGATCCGCGCTCCGTCTGGCTCGCCGCGACGGTGCTGGTGGATGCGCAGCCCACGCGCGCCGCCGATCCGCGTCTCCCCGCCCACGCCGCGCGCCTGATCGCGTCGCTGCATCCGCCCGATCCGCCTCCCCCGCTCGCCGTGGAATTGCCGGCGGCGACGCCGATTCCACCCGTCTCAAATCCGCCTCGTGCGGCGGAATCGCATCCTCCCGCACCGACGCTGCGTCCGCCGCGCTGGCTGGACGATGCCGCGCCGCGCCCCGCATCCACCGAATCCGCTGATCCTCCCTCAATCGAGGAGCCGCATCGGTCCGCGGAGGTAGTGGTCAAAGTGGTCGGGGGTGCGCATCCGCCAATTGACCCTCCGGCGGATGGACCGATCGCGGCGGATCATCATCAACCGATTGCGATCGCGGAAGATGCGCCCGCGCGGATGGCCGAGAGGGAGGCGGGTGCCGAGCGCGCGCCGTCCGTCATCGGCCGGGAGGGTGCGCGGCCGGCGATCCGGTACGCGTCGGACGGGGCGGAGCGGAGCGAGGGGGCGGGGCTGTACTTCCTGGTCGCGGCGATGGAGCACCTGGGCATGCGCCGGTTCCTGGCGGACGCGCCCGCGCTGCTGGAGGCGGAGCTGCCCGCGCGCGTGCTGCTGCGCATCGCGGCGCGGACGGGCGTGCCCGCGGACGATCCCGCCGTCGCCGCGCTGGCTGCCGCCCGAGACGCGGGTGAGGCGGGCGCGCGGTATCCGTTCGCCGCGCCGCAGGAGTGGGCCGGCGTGCTGCGCCCTGGCCCGTCCGTACCGCGCGACGCCGCCACGTTCGACGCGTCCGGCCGGCTGCTCGTCGCGGCGGAGGATGCGGGGATCGACCTCGTCGTGGACGCGTGGGTGACGGCGCTGCGGCGGTTCTGCCGGCGGCGGGTGCGGATGGGGCTGCATGCGCTGATGCGCCGGCCCGGTCGCATCGCGTTCACGCGCACGCACGTGGACATGAGCCTGCCGCTGGACGGCGCGGATGTGCGCATCCGCATGGCGGGCCTGGACCTGGACCCTGGCTGGGTGCCGTGGCTGGGCCGCGTGGT
This sequence comes from Longimicrobium sp., assembly GCF_036280135.1. Lineage (GTDB taxonomy): Bacteria > Gemmatimonadota > Gemmatimonadetes > Longimicrobiales > Longimicrobiaceae > Longimicrobium. Next base: position 6,312 of record NZ_DASURI010000889.1, on the reverse strand, counting down.
GGCGTTCCACTACGTGGATTGAGGGGCGGGGCCCGAAGTCGTAGCCGGAGGAGGATGGAACGCGCCGGCAGCAGCCCGCCCCTCCCCCGGCCCCTCCCCGCTCGTTCCTCGCGGAGAGGGGAGAACCCTGCTCGTGCAGGGGCCCGGCTTCTGGGCCGCACATCCGCCCTTGTCTTCCTGAGGGGCCCTCGCGGGCCTTGATCGGTCTGGATGCGTGCGGCCCCGAAGGATCTTGCCGGCCTGCGCTCGGCGGATGCCCCGCGAACGGATGCCGGACGGCGGGCCGATTCCCGAGCCGGGGAGGGAAGTCCGGTGCACGGGCGAGAAGATCCTTTGGTCGGCGCCAAAGCCCGTGCACGGGCGGGGACCGCGCGGCGCCTCCCTCAGGAAATCAAGGTGGAGGAGAGTCGTTGCAGTTCTCCCCCCTCCCCCGCGGAGCGGGGGCAGGGGGGCGGGGGGGAGGGGGCCCTCCGCGCGCGAGACACGGCTCGCCTTCCAGCACGAACCCGGAGCCCACACCGGCGCGATTCATCCTCCGCGACGAGACCACGCGCGACAATCCGATGTCCGATCCAGACGTGATCCCCCTGCGCGCGCACGCCGCCGCCCCGCCGCTCACCCTGCGGACGTTCGGGTTGGCGGCGGTCGCGCGCGCCGTCTGCGGTGACATCCCGCCCGCGGACCCCGCGCCGGAGATCGCCTTTCTGCTGGACCACCTGCGCGCGGCGGACCGCGGCGCCGGCTGGATGGCCGACCTGCCGTCGCACCTGGCCGTGCCCGTCGCGGAAGATCGTCCGCTGGCCCGGCTGGCGCGCGAGATCGGCCTTACGCCCATCGAGGCGCTGGCCGTCGCCATCGCGGCCGCCGTGGAGGAGGACGCCATGGTGGGCCGCGCGCTGGCCCACCTCCAGGCGCCGCTGGGCGGATCGCGCCCCACGCTCAGCCTGCTGGCCGCGTGCCTGGCCCCCGCCGCGCCCGCCGGCGTGCGTCCGCTGGACGCCATCGCCACGGGCAACGCCGTCCGCGCCGGGCTGCTGACCGTCCTGGGCGACGCGCTGCCCCTGCCGGAGCGCACGGCCGCCGTGCCCCTGCACCTGTGCCACGCCCTGGCCGGCCTGGACGGGTGGTGGCCCGGCGGCACCATCGGCACGGGAGAGACGCCGCGCGTGCCCCTGCCGCCGTCCGTCTCGCGCGAGGCGCAGCGGCAGGCCCGCGCCCTGGCCGCCGCGCCGCGCCAGGCGCTCGTGCTGCGCGCGGCCGCGGGGACGGAGGGCCGCGCCGTGGCCTGCGCCATCGCCGAGGCGGCGGGGCGGCGCGCGCTCTTTGTCGAGACGGAGTCCACGGCGGGGCTGGGGCCGTGGCTCGTGCTCCGCGACCTGGTGCCCGTCTTTGTCTGCGACCTGGGGCCGGGCGACCGGCGCACGCTCCCCCTCCTCCCGGGCTACCTGGGCCCGTCGCTGGCGCTCTGCGGGCCGGACGGCAGCGTGGAAAGCGCGGCGGGGACGGCGCTGGCGTGGACGCTGTCCGTGCCGCCCCGCGACGAGCGCGAGGCGCTGTGGGCTCAGGCGCTGGGCGCGCCGGAGCTGGCCGCGCAGCTGGCCCGCGACCACCGCCACGGCAGCGGCCGCATCGCGCACCTGGGCCGGCTGGCGCGGCAGCGGGGCCTGCTGGAAGGACGGCCCAGGCCCACGCGCGACGACGTCCTCGGCGCCTCGCGCAGCGGCGACGGGTCGGGGCTCAACGCGCTGGCGCAGCCGCTGCCGGCCAGCATCCCCGACGAGGCGCTGGTCGTGGGGCCCGCGCTGCGGACGGAGCTGGACATGCTGCTGCTGCGCTGCCGCATGCGCGACGGGCTGGTGGACGGGCTGGGCGTGTCGTCGTCCGTGCGCTACACGCCGGGCGTGCGCGCCCTGCTCGTGGGCCCGTCCGGGACGGGCAAGACGCTGGCGGCGGGGTGGCTGGCCACGCGGCTGGGGCTGCCGCTGTACCGCGTGGACCTGGCCAGCATCACCAGCAAGTACATCGGCGAGACGGAAAAGAACCTGGCCCAGCTGCTGGCCCGCGCCGAGCAGGCGGAGGTCGTCCTCCTCTTCGACGAGGCGGATTCGCTCTTCGGCAAGCGCACGGAGGTGCGCGACAGCAACGACCGCTTTGCCAACGCGCAGACCAACTACCTGCTGCAGCGCATCGAGAGCTTCGACGGCATCGCCATCCTCACCAGCAACAGCCGCAGCCGCTTCGACGCGGCGTTCACGCGGCGGCTGGACGCCATCCTGGAGTTTCCGCACCCCGGCCCGGAGGAGCGCCGCGCCCTGTGGGACGCGCACCTGGGCACGGGCCACGCCCTGGCGCCGCGCGACCTGAACCGCCTGGCCGCCACGGTGGACCTGGGCGGCGGCCACGTGCGCAACGCCGTGCTGGGCGCGGCCGTCCTGGCGCAGGGCGCCGGGCGGCCCATCCAGTGGGCGGACGTCGTGCAAGGCGTCGCCGTGGAATACCGCAAGCTGGGCAAGCAGGTGCCCGTGGGCCTGCGCGGGGGAGGATGAGGTGAGCGAGGCCCCGCGGCCGCGCAAGCGCTTCGCCGACCCGGAGCGGCGCCCGTCGTCGGCGCCGCGCGCGCGGACGGCGCCCGAGACGCCCGCCCCCGCGCCGGACCTGGCCGCGGAGCTGACGGCCGTTCGCGGGATGCCGCTGTTCCTGCGCGGACGCCGCGAGCGGCCGGAGACGGCGCTGGCCGATCCCCGCGCCGAGCGCGCGCTGCAGTCCGCGCTGGGCGAGGCGGGCGTGGCCGCCGTGGGGCCGGCCACCGTCTCCGGTGACGGGCCGGAGGAGCAGGCGGCGGACCGTGCGGCCGCTGCCATTCCGCTCGTTCCCGCGCCCGCCACGCGTCCCGCATCCGCATCGGGCGGGTTCGGCGGATCGGCGGAATCGGGCAGAGGCGGATCGATCGGATTGGATGGATCCATCGCGTTCGGCGGATCCGCGGAATCCACGGAATCCGCATCCGCCGATCCCGTTCGATTCGGAGGATTGGGCGGCCGATCCGCATCATCCGCATCCGCATCTCCCCGAGACGCCGATGCGGGGCCGAGACGCGTGCGGCTGCACACGGGGCCCGCGGCGGCGGAGGCGGCCGCGGCGGTGGGCGCGCGGGCGTTCGCGGCGGGCGGGCACGTGTTCCTGGGCGCGGGCGAGTTCCGTCCCCACGACCCTGGCGGCCGCCGGCTCATTGCCCACGAGGCCGCGCACGCCGCGGGGCAGACGGAGGGCGCGGCCGGCGTGGCCGTGCAGCGCATCCCGCTCATGGAGGACGCGGAGCTCACGCGGGCGCTGGCGTCCTTTCCCGAGTACCCGGGCCTTCCGCTGGCCGACCAGTACGGCGGCCTGCACACCATGGAGCAGACGCATCCGCAGGCGTTCGCCGTGGTGCGCGAGCGGGTGATTGCGCACCACGGGCAGGGCGCGTGGACGTGGCTGACGGCCCACGACGCCGAGATCCTGGCCCTGCTGCGCAACGCCGACCTGCTGTCCACCCGCGCCCGCGAGCTGCAGACGGAGTACGAGGACGCGGGGCAGGACGCCGCCGTGACGGCCGTCATGGACCTGGCCGAGCACTACGAGTTCGGCTACCTGCAGGCGCTGGAGGGATGGCGCCGGGCCGGGGACCACGCGCTGGTGCTGTGGACCATGCTGATGGGCGGCGACGTGTCGGACGTGGCCGCCCGCATGCGCTCCCTGGCCGACGAGGCGCAGGCGGACGCGGACGAGCGGGAGCGCCGCTTCGAGGAGCGTGCCGAGATCGGGCGCGGCGGCGTGGGCGCCACCGTGGCCACCCGCGAGGTCTTTCTCTGGGTGGACGACACGCTGCGGCTGGAGTCGCTGCTGGAGCCGGAGGACGGCGAGGCCGAGGAGTCGGTCGCCGTGGCCCGTGCCCGCGCCGAGGGCCGCTCCGCCGCCGTCATGGAACGCGAGGGGCGCTACTACGTCTACGCCCTGAGCGAGACGTTCGCCTACGCCGACGTGTGGGAGGCGTCCGTGTTCCAGGAGCACCGCACCTCCGTGGTGCCGTCCGGCGGCGCCTCCGCCGCGGCGCTGGTGACGTCGGACGGGTACGTGCTGCGGGGCCGGGGCGAGCGCTTCTTTGGCGGCAGCCAGTCCGCGCGCCCCGAGGGCTACCTGCAGGGCGACGTGACCCTGCTGCGCGAGCACGGGCCGGAGCTGGGAAGCGACCAGCTCCTGCGGCTGATGCAGCAGCTGGCCCTGGACACCGTCATGGTGAACCTGGGCGAGGCCGAGCGCCGGCTGCGGGGCGAGCGGGGCCGCTTCGCGCCGATGATCACGGCCGATCCGCGGGAAGTGGAGCGGATGCAGGCCGGCACGGCGGCCCTGCGCCGGCACATGATGGCCGCGGCCGACGTGGCGTCGGAGATGGGCGAGGAGCCCACGCCGGACCAGCTGGCGCGGGCGCAGGACGCGCTGGCCAACATCGGCCGCATCGTCATGGACGATCCCACGGCCGCGCTCATGCTGCGCAACCACCGCGACGCCGACGACACGGGCCCCGCGGCCGAGGGCGACTTCGAGGACCGCGTGGCCGGCCTGCAGCGGGGCGACGCGGCCGTGGAGGCCATCGGCGAGCTGGACCGGCGGCTGGAGAACATCCGCACGGTGCGCCTGCACCTGCACGCCAGCCCCGGCGACGCCCTGGCCTTTCGCTCGCTCTACGAGCCGTACCTGGCGGAGCTCTCGGGATGGCAGCGGCTGGACCTGGACGTGCAGCTGGCCCTGCGCACCCTGCGCGACGTGGCGTCGTCCGTGGGCCTGGCCGTGGGCGAGCTGATGCTGGTGGCCGGCGGGCTGCTGGCGGGGGGCTGGCCCGGGCTGGCCATGCTGGGCGCCTCCACGGCCATCGGGGCCGGCCAGGTAGCGGGGCAGTTCGAGCAGGCGGGCGTGCTGGATGCCATGTCGGCCCTGGACGTGCCGGGCGGGTTCCAGCTCGCCACGCCGGAGGCGGCGGCCAGCGCCCGCACCTGGGCGTGGGTGGGCGCGGGGCTGGTGGCGCTGGACGTGGGCGGGTTCGCCCTGGCCGCCCGCTCGCTCTCGCGGCTCAGCCGGGTGATGGCGGACCCGGAGCTGGGGCGGGTGCTGGCCCGCAGCGGCCGCAACCTGCGCGAGGCGGCCAACGCCCTGGGCGTCTCCGAGCGCGAGCTGACCGAGCAGCTGCGCACCCTGCGCGGCCCCGCCCGCGACGCGCTCATGAACCGCATTGCCCGCGCGGTGGAGCTGCCGGCCACGGGCGGCCGCGCGGGGCAGATGGGGCGCTGGCCCACGGGCTACGGCATTCGCGAAGTAGAGGAGCTGCGCCAGGCCCTGCTGGCCACGGACGACGTGGGCCGGGTGCACGCCGCCGTGCGCGACGCGGGGTTCGCCATTGACCGCGACATGGTGCGCTCCATCAAGGCGTACAACTTCGACAGCGCCGGCATCGCCTTTCACTACGACAACTACCAGGCGTGGCGGCGGCTGGCCACGGGCGCCGCGCGCCTGGACGACGTGCGCTACCTCTTCCACGAGGCGCGCGAGATCCGCGGGCTGCGCGAGATCCAGGCGGCCACGGGGTTCGACTTCATGGGGCGAGGCATCGAGCAGATGTCGGCCGGGGCGCGGCGCCGGTGGTACGCCGACTTCTTCAACGCCACGGCCGACACGGGCCACTACATGACGGCGCACCGGCAGGCGCTGGAGGCGGAGTACGACTTCCTGGCCAACCAGTTGAACGCCGCGCTGGGCGGCCGCGCGCGGGTCACGCGCAACGTCACGGCCGCCATCGACGCGTCCGAGGGCGGGCTGCAGGCGCGGCAGTACATGCTGGTGGACGGCCGCGCCCTGGCGGACCACCCCGGCTACTACGGCTGGATGCAGCGAGGCGCGCAGGAGGTAGAGATCGGCGCGTCGCTGCGGGCCCGCTACGCCCGCGAGTTTCCGGCCGCGCTGGGGCTGTTGCGCGGCGAGGCCATCGCGGCCGGCACCGCCAATCCCACGCTGTCCGAGATGCTGCGGGTGATCCGGATGGGCCGCATCTGACGCATGCTTACACGAGAGCCGATGGAGCACACGCTGTCCCCCGGGGACTTCCAGGACCTCGCCGCCGCCCTGTCCGATCCCGACGCCGCCGAGCGCGTGTCGGCGCTGGCGGCGTGCCGGCAGGCGCCCTCGGGCGATGCGCGCCTGCTGCCCCTGCTGGAGCGGCTGCTGGACGACGGCACGCCCGTGGTGGTCTCCGTCCCGTTCGCGTACGGCGAGCTGCGCTGG
>NZ_DASURI010000888.1:0-6166 GCF_036280135.1 Longimicrobium sp. | reverse complement strand
GCGGGGGAGGTCGCGAGTCGACGAGCGGGAGGGGCCCCGGCGCGATCCGTCCTTCACGGGATGGGTCTCCTCCCTTCGCCTCCCGGACCCGAAAGCCTTGTCACGCCGCCCCGGCGGTGAAACTTTGTCCGGAGGCGCCGCGTACGTTGCCCCAGGAAAACGACCCATGTTTGGTATAATCCTGCTCATCCTGGTCGCCGGCCTCGTGTCGCGGTGGGTCCTTACGGCCTACAACGGCGGTGGCGACGGGTACGAGCTTGCCGCGCGCGACGCGCAGATCAAGCGCCTGCGCGAAGAGATGGACGGCCTTCACGCCGAGGTGCGGCGCCTGGCCGACGAGCAGTCGTTCATGGTGCGCCTGCTTTCGGAGGGTGCCCCCAGCGGCGGGGCGGCGCTGCCCGCGCCCGAGCGGCCCCCGCAATCCAACCCGGAGATGCCCTGATGGTGACGCGCGAGGACGTGGTGAACTTCCTCAACCGGATGGAGATGGACTTCGAGGAAGTGTCCGAGGGAATGTGGCTGGCGTACGCCGACGAGGAGCATGGCGGCACGCCGCTCGTCATCAGCTATGCGCCGCCCCTGCTCGTGTTCCGGCTCAAGGTGCTGGACGTGCCCCGCGACGGCGACAAGTGCCACCAGCTGTACAAGCGGCTGCTGCAGGCCAACGCCAGCGAGCTGGTGCACGCCGCGTACGGCCTGGAGGAAGAGGACGTGATCCTCACCGACTCGCTGCAGCTGGAGAACCTGGACTTCAACGAGTTCCAGGCCACGGTCGACTCGTTCCACATGGCCATGGCAACGCAGCTCGAGGTGCTCACGCCGTTCCGCGACTGCTAGAGCGGGCCGTCGCGATCCCTGAACATCGAACCTGTCCGACGGAGCGCCCGGGTCCCTTTCCGCCCGGCTCCTCCCGCCGAGCAACCAGAACGGCCACGACGATGGGAATCTTTCAAAAGCTGTCGCTGCTGATCCGGTCCAACCTGAACGACCTGATCGCCCGGGCCGAAGACCCGGAGAAGATGCTCGAGCAGGTCATCATGGACATGCGCGAGCAGCAGACCAAGGCCAAGCAGGAGGTGGCCCTCGCCATCGCCGAGGAGCGCAAGCTCAAGGCGCAGGTGGAGAGCGAGGCCAAGCAGTCGCAGGAGTGGGAGCGCCGCGCCGTGCTGGCCCTGCAGCAGGGCCGCGAGGACCTGGCCCGGCAGGCGCTCATGCGCCAGCAGGAGTACGCGCAGCGCGCCCAGAGCCTGCACGAGACGTGGCAGCGCCAAGCCGCCGACACGGAGCGCGTGAAGGACGCCCTGCGCCAGCTGCAGGTCAAGATCGAGGAGGCGCAGCGCAAGAAGAACCTGCTCATCGCCAAGCAGAAGCGGGCGCAGGCGCAGCGGCGCATCCACGAGACCATGGCCGGCCTGAGCGACACGTCCGCGTTCGAGACGTTCGAGCGGATGGCGCAGAAGATCGAGCACACGGAGCGCCTGGCGCTGGCCGCGGCCGAGGTCTCCGAGGAGCTGTCCGGCGACCCGCTGGAAAAGCAGTTCAAGGCGCTGGAGGCCAGCAGCGGCAGCGAGGACATCGAGTACCGGCTGCTGGAGATGAAGCAGAAGATGGGCATCGCGCTTCCCGCCGGCGCCCCGGCGCAGGGGGGGCAGTCGCTCCCCGGGACGGCGCAGCCCGGGCTGGCGCTGGGCGCGGGCGCGGCGGGCGGGGCGGCACCCGGCCGCGATGCCCACGTGAGCGACGCCGAGCTCCTGTCCGACGACGGCGATGCGCACACGGCGCAGGAGCGCACGGCCTTCGCGCCGCCTCCGCCGCCGGCTCCCTCCGCGGCCGCGCAGGGCGGCGGCGTGCCCAACGACCGCGACCTCGCCGCGCAGATCGACGCGCTGAACCGCGGCGTGTAGGACGGTACGAAGGTACGAAGGTACGAAGGTACGAAGGTACGAAGGTACGAAGGTACGAGACCGCGGGGCCGGCATCCGGCCCCGCGGTCTTTTCCTGCATTCTCACGCAGAGGGAGCAGGGGCAGCAGAGTACTTCATCGCGCGATGAAGTACTCCGCGTCCTCCGCGGCTCTGCGTGAGAATGCAGTTTCAGTTACTTGGCACTTGGTACTTGGCACTTGGCACTTGGCACTTGGCACTTCCGTTCGATACGTTGCGCGGGGGCGGCAACTCGCCGGCCCGCGCTCCGTTTTCGCTCCGCTGACGCATGGCCCAACCCCGAGAGCAGGCCGCCCCGTCGCGCCCGTCGCCGTTCGCCGTGCTCATCGCGGCGATCTTCGCCGTGCTGCTGCTGGCGTTCGTGTACAGCGTGGCGCACGTGCTGCTGCTGCTGTTCATCGCCGCGCTGTTCGCCCTGTACCTGGGCGGCATCATCGACTTCCTGCAGGAACGCTTTCGCGTGCCGCGCGTGCTGGGCGTGATGGCCGCGCTCCTCATCACCGGGCTGGCGGTGACGGCGGTGGGCTGGCTGATCGTGCCGCCCGTGGCCAGCCAGACGCAGTCGCTCATCACGGCCCTGCCGGGGCTCATCCAGGTGTGGACGGCGTCGCTGCGCGACCTGACGGAGCGCTATCCCCTGCTGGCGTCGGTGTTTCCGCCGGAGCGGCTTTCGGAGCAGCTGTCCGCGTGGGCCGAGAACGCGGGGCAGGCGGCGGCGGGGCTGTTCCCCGTGGTGTTCGACACGCTGCACGTGCTCATCAACTTCGTGAGCGTGCTGGTGATGGGCATCTACATGGCCCTTCGTCCGGAGGTGTACCGCGAGGGCATCGTCTCGCTGGCGCCGCCCGTGCACCGCGAGCTGGTGCGCGACATCCTGGCGGACCTGGCCCGCTCGCTGCGCGCCTGGATCGGCGGGCAGATGCTGGCCATGGTGTTCCTGGGCGTGCTCACCTGGATTGGCCTGGAGATCCTGCGCGTGCCGTTCGCCCTGGCGTTCGGCGTGTTCACGGGCGTGGTGGTGATGGTGCCGTTCTTCGGCAGCCTGGTATCCACGCTGCTGCCGGCGCTGTTCGCGCTGGGAAGCGGCGGCGCCTTCCAGGCCATGCTCGTGGTGCTGCTGGGCGTGATCATCCACCTGATCGAGGCCAACTTCGTCCATCCGCTCATCATGGAGCGCCGGGTGCACCTTCCGCCCGTGCTGAGCATTTTGAGCGTGCTGATCATGTCGGAGCTGCTGGGCGCCGTGGGCCTGCTGGTGGCCGTGCCCGTGCTGGCCTCGGTGATGGTGATCACGCGGCGCATCTACGTGCACCGCCTGCTGGAGGGCAAGGGATTCCGCCGCTTTGTCCGCGACGCGCCGTCGGAGATCCGCCTGCCGGAGGGCGCCCTGCGCGCCGTTCCCGCGGGCGTGAGCATCCCCGGCGTCCTGGAGCAGGCCGGCGCCGCGCCGCGATGAAGTGCGTGAGTGCGGACGTGCGTGAGCGCGGAAGTGGTTCCGTTCGCGCGCACGGCTCCGCGCCGCGCACGAGCCTGCTCCCGCACTGACCCACTCACGCACTTTCGTTCCGTGAACCACGACCTCTCGACCTACCGCTACCTCGTCGTCGCCGAAGGGCAGTTCGGGCCGCTGACCAGCAAGACGGCCACCAGCGCCGTCCGCTTCATCCCCGACCGCGTGCTGGCCGTGCTGGACTCCACCCGGGCGGGACGCACCGTGCAGGACGTGCTTGGGTTCGGCGGCGACGTGCCCGTCGTGGCGACGGTGGGCGAAGGGCTGCCCCTGGAGCCCACGGCGCTGCTCATCGGCATCGCGCCGCAGGGGGGCGGGCTGCCGGACGCGTTCCGGCCCATGCTGCGCGAGGCCATCGCCGCGGGGCTGCACATCGTCAGCGGGCTGCACGTGCACCTGGGCGACGATCCAGAGCTGGCGCGGCTGGCGGCGGAGCGCGGCGTGCGCATCCACGACCTGCGCAAGCCGCCCGCGGACCTGCCCGTGAGCCAGGGCCGGGCGCGGCTCGTGGACGCGTACTCGGTGCTCACCGTGGGCACGGACTGCAACATCGGCAAGATGACGGCGGGGCTGCGCATCCGCGACGCGCTCACGGCGGCCGGTACGCGCGTGGGCTTTGCCGCCACGGGGCAGACGGGCATCCTCATCGAGGGATGGGGCATCGCCGTGGACGCCGTCGTGGCCGACTTCATCGGCGGCGCGGCGGAGCGGCTCGTGCTCCAGGCGGCGGAGGGGAGCGACGTGGTGCTCGTCGAGGGGCAGGGCTCGCTGGTGCATCCCGGCTACTCGGGGGTGACGCTGGGGCTGCTGCACGGCTCCATGCCCGATGCCATGATCCTGTGCCACCAGCCCACGCGCGCCTGCCCGTACGGCGCCGGCAACGCGTACCACTGGATGCCGCTGCCGTCCGTGGAGGAGATGATCCGCATCTGCGAGGGGGCCATCGCGCCCCTGCGGCCGTCAAAGGTCATCGGCATCTCGCTCGTCACCTTCGACATGGACGAGGCCGCCGCGCGCGACGAGATCGCCCGCATCGCCGACGTCACGGGGCTGCCGGTGACGGACCCGGTCCGCTTTGGCGCGGAGCCGCTGGCGGAGGCCATCCGGCGCGGCGCGGAGGCCAAGCGCGCCTGCCGCGCGTCCGCCTGATCCCACGCGTGCACGGAGGACGGGCCATGGCGGGAGCGGGCGGGGGATCGCGGATGGGGTGGCTGGCCTCGCTTCGCCACCGGCGGGCCGTGCGCGCGCTGGAGCGGCAGCTGGCCAACCAGGAGGCCAAGGCCCGGCGCATCCAGGGCCACGACGACGAGATCATGCGGCGTCTGGAGGCCCGCAGCGCCGCCGCGCGCGAAAAGCTGGAGCGCGTGGGCGCCATCGCCGCGGACGCGCGCGTGCTGGAGGTGGGCAGCGGCGCGCACGGGCTGGTCTTTTTCTTTGGCACCAGCCGGGGCGTGGGGATCGATCCGCTGGCGGCGCACTACCGCTCGCTCTTTCCCGCGTGGCAGGGGCGCGTGCCCACGTTCGCGGCCGCCGGCGAGGCGCTGCCGTTCGCGGACGGCGCCTTTGACGTGGTGCTGTGCGACAACGTCATCGACCACGCCGAGGTGCCGGAGCGGGTGGTGGAGGAGCTGGCGCGGGTGCTGGCGCCCGGCGGTCTGCTGTACTTTACCGTCAACGTCCACCACCCGTTCTACGGCGCCGTGTCGCGGCTGCACGGGGCGTGGACGGCGCTGGGCGTGCCGGTGGAGATCCGCCCCTTCGCGGACCACACCGTGCACCTGACGGCGGCGGAGGCGCGGCGGATGTTCGATCCGCTGCCCCTGCGCATCGCGGCGCAGTCCGTGCGGCGCGGCGGCGCGGGCCGCGCGCGCCACGCGGGCGACCTGTTCAAGCGCGCCTTCTTCAAGAACGCCGTGTTCGAGCTCGTCGCCGTCCGCGAGCCCGGCTGAGCGCGACGCGGTGACGGGTGGCGCGCGGAGGATCGTCGCGGTGCCGGTCCTGGCCGGGTGCGGGCGAATCCTGCCGGCCGCCATTTCCGTAGAGCCCGCCGAGCACCGCTCCCGACCCCTGCTCCGGATCTGCCACCATGGCCCTGATCACCTGCGCCGACTGCGGACGAGACGTCTCGTCCCTCGCGTCCGCCTGCGTACACTGCGGGCGGCCCATGCACGCGAACGCCGTCCCCAACGCCGCTTCGGCGCCGTACGCGGCGAGCCCCCAGTGCCCGCTGTGCGCCGCGCCCGTGGTGCACCCCGCCACGCGGACGGGCGGCCGGGCGTGGTGCGAGCGGTGCGGCGCGCAGCTGATCTACGGCACGGACGGCGCGCTGGTCCAGGCGCTTCCCCGCGGGCAGCAGATGGCGGCCGCGCGGCCGGTGACGCCCGTGGTGATCGTGAACGAGCGCAAGAGCGTGGGGCTGGCGGCGCTGCTGGCGTTCTTCTTTGGCCCGCTGGGGATGGCGTACGCCACGGTGGGCGGCGCCATCGCCATGTGCTTCATCAGCCTCTTCCTGATGGTGGTGACGATGGGGCTGGGCCTGTTCATCACGTGGCCCATCAGCGTCCTGTGGGCCGTGCACGCCGCGCAGGAGCACAACCGCCGCGTGCTCTACCGCGTGCAGGTCTGACGCCGGATCGGTGGATGCACGGACGAAGCGAGGGCGGCCCGACCGGGCCGCCCTCGCTGTTTTTTCGTCCGGGACGTGGATTACTGC
>NZ_DASURI010000887.1:0-3613 GCF_036280135.1 Longimicrobium sp. | reverse complement strand
TCTCCGCGAGGAACGAGCGGGGAGGGGCCGGGGGAGGGGCGGGTTGCTGCCGGCGCGATCCCGCCCTCCCCCACGATCTTCTCACACCGGCCACTCCGGCGCCGCGAGGCTCCGCATCCGCCGCAGCAGCCGCGGAGTCTGCGAAACCGCGATGTCCAAGCCTCCGCCGCCACGCACCACCTCCCGCGCCACTGGGCCCGACAGGCCCGGCATCCGCGGGCGGGCGGCGCGGGCCAGCTTCTCGGCCGTGCCGCGGGCCGCGCGCACCTCCAGCACCAGGCGCTGGCCCAGCAGCTCGGCGTACTGCTGCAGGGTGGCCAGGCGGATCTCGGCGGCACCCGTCTCCATCCGCCCCACCGTCGCGAGCTTCACGCCCAGGCGCTCGGCCACCTCCGCCTGGGAGAGCCCCGCGTCCTGCCGGGCCTGCTGCAGGCACACGCCCACGCGCAACGCGGCCGACTCCCGCTCCAGCCCGTCCGCGAAGGCGGGCTCCGCCTCCGCGCGCTCCCGCGCGTAGCGATCCAGGTCATCCATCTCTCCGGCTCCTTTCCCAGTGGTCCCGGCGCCGCCGCTGCGCGAGCGCGATCTCGTGCCCGGAAACGCCCCGCGAACGCGTGCCCACGCCGCACACCAGCACCAGCAGCCGCGCGCCCCGCGTGCACGCCAGCAGCCGCACCATCCGCGCGCCCTGCTCGGCCCGCAGCTCCCACAGCTCGCCGGGGCCGCCCAGCGCCTCCTGGTAGTCCGCCGGCAGCGAGTCCAGCGTGCGCACGGCGTCCAGCAGGCACCACACGCGGCGCGCCTCGCGCGCGGACAGTCCGTCCAGGAACTCGCGCACGGGCGACCGGCCCGCGCCGGACTGGTAGAACTCGATCTTCCGCATCGTCCCTCACCGTCGGGGGTGGACCCCGGGATGAACCCGGGTGTGCAGCGTGGACAGCAATGGTCACACACCCGGGCGCGGAATACAAGTGGGCGAAGTAAACCGGTCCGGCGCCTGTCCATTCCGGCCCGATCTTCTCGGGACAGCCGCGTTCAAACGTCCATTTCCGGGGACGGGAAAGCCCCGCCCGGAGCGTGTCCGGGCGGGGCTCTTTCGATCCGTTTTGCGTCAGCGCGGGGATCAGAAGTTCTTCACCTGCTCGATGGCCTGCAGCACGTCCTCGGGCTCGGGGAGAATGGCGCGCTCCACCTGCGGCGCGTACGCCACCCACGTGTCCATCGACGCCACGCGCTTGACGGGCGCGTCCAGCCAGGGGAACAGGTCGTCGGCGATGCGGGCCACGATCTCGGCGCCGATGCCCCACGACAGCGAGTCCTCGTGGGCCACGATCACGCGGTTGGTCTTTTTGACCGACTCGGCGATGGTGTCCATGTCCAGGGGCGACAGCGAGCGCAGGTCGATGACCTCCGTGCTGATGCCGTGCCGCTCCTCGGCCGCCTTGGCCGCAACGATGGAGCGCTGCACCAGGGCGCCGCACGCCACCACCGTCACGTCCGTCCCCTCGCGGACCTTCCTGGCCTTGCCGAAGGGGATCATGAAGTTGGGGCCGGGATACTGGCCCTTGTTGTAGACCTGGCGGTACAGGTGCTTGTGTTCCAGGAACAGCACCGGGTCCTCGCTGCGGATGGCCGTGCGCAGCAGGCCGGCCGCGTCCACGGCCGTGGCCGGCAGGACCACGCGCAGGCCGGGGCAGTGCGCGAAGATGCTTTCGCCCGTCTGCGAGTGGTAGATGGAGCCGCCCTTGAGGTAGCCGCCGTACGTGGTGCGGATGACGACGGGCGCCGCGTACGTGTTGTTGGACCGGTAGCGCATGGTCGCGAGTTCGTCGCGAATCTGCATCATGGCGGTCCAGATGTAGTCGAAGAACTGGATCTCGACCACGGGCTTGAGGCCGCGGACGGCCATGCCCACGGCGCGGCCCACGATGTTGGCCTCGGCCAGGGGCGAGTTGAACACGCGCGTGCCGCCGAACTCGCGCTGCAGGCCGGCCGTGACCTTGAAGACGCCGCCCTTGCCCTTGACGTCGTTGATGAGCTCCTCGCGGCTCACGTCGGCCACGTCCTCGCCAAAGACGACGATGCGGGGGTCGCGGCGCATCTCGTCGCGCAGCGTGGCGTTGATGAGGTCCACCATGGTGGTCTCGCCGCCGGTGGGACGCGGGTCGTCCTCCGTGTCGAACTGCTCGGCGGTGGGGTCCACGTCCGGCGAGAACAGGTAGCGCATGGCCGTGGACGGGTCCGGCTGCGGCGACGCCAGCGCCTCGTCCGTGGCACGCTGCACCTCGGCGTTCACGTCGGCCTCGATCTGCGCGATCTCCTCCGCCGTGGCGATGCCCAGCTCGACGAGGCGGGCGGCCGTGCGGGTGATGGGGTCGCGGGCGGCCTCGTCCTGCCGCATCGCCTCGGTCTTGTAGAACCGCTCGTCGTCCGACAGCGAGTGGCTGTACGGGCGCACGACCTTGGCGTGCACGAGCGCGGGGCCCTGGCGGGTGCGGGCGTACTCGACGGCGCGCCCCATCACCTCGTGGCTCTCCCACACGTCGGTGCCGTCGCACGTCTCGATCAGCAGGCCGGGAAAGCCCGTGAGCAGCTTGCTGATGCTGCCGCCGGCCGTGTTGACCTCCACGGGGACGGAGATGGCGAACTCGTTGTCCTCCACCAGGTAGACCACGGGCAGCTTGAGGTTGCACGCCGTGTTCATGCTTTCCCAGAACTCGCCCTGCGAGGTGGTGCCGTCGCCCGTGGTGACGAACACCACCTCGTCGCCGCGGGCGCGGGTGAGCTCCACGAGCGGCTCGCCGATGGCCTCGGCGCGCATGGCGGCCTCGGCCGTGCCCACGGCCTGCAGGAACTGCGTGCCCGTGGGCGACGACGAGCTCACGATGTTGAGCGCGTGGTGCCCCCAGTGCGACGGCATCTGCCGGCCGCCGGACGAGGGGTCGGCCTCGGCGCCCACGGCCTGCTGCAGCTGGTCCAGGGCCGTCATGCCCAGGGCCAGCGAGAACGCGCGGTCGCGGTAGTAGAAGTAGAACCAGTCGTAGCCCGGGCGCGCGTGGGCCGCGGCGGCCACCTGGATGCCCTCGTGGCCCGCGCCGGAGATCTGGAAGAAGATCTTGTTCTGCTGCTTGAGCTGGATCTCCTTGTCGTCGATCCGGCGGGCCAGGAGCATGGTGCGGTAAAAGCCCAGCAGGGTCTCGCGGTCCAGCCCCGCCCCGGCCGCCTTCGGCTTCTTCTTGGTCGTCGTCGCCATGGTGAAGTCGCGATTCAGCATCTACGTCGGCGGGCGGGCAGATCGGTCTCCCACGCCCGGAAAAACCCGGCACAAGCTAACCCGCGCGCACGCCCGGGGCCAGTGCGCCCCCCGCGCCCGAATGCAGAAAGCACGCCCGTCCACGGGCAATTCCGTGCTTTTGCCTAGTGATTGAACATTCTCCGCGAGGATGCGCCGGGCGCGATCGCCGGCCCCCGCGTGAGCGAGGCATGGCCGGGAGGGGCAACGCCTCGTTCGCGTTCGATGGACGCGTGAGATTGCCAACGATCGGCGGATCGGCGGATCGGCGGATCGGCGGATCGGCGGATCGGCGGATCGGCGGATCGGCGGATCGGCGGA
>NZ_DASURI010000886.1:0-7736 GCF_036280135.1 Longimicrobium sp. | reverse complement strand
GCTGGCCCGGCTGCTGGTGGGCAACCAGGTACAGCAGGCCGTGCACGTCGCGGCCCGGCTGGGGATCGCGGACCTGCTGGACGGCGGCCCCCGCCCCGTGGAGGCGCTGGCCCGCGAGGCCGGCGCCCACCCGGACGCCCTGCGCCGGCTGCTGCGGGCGCTCGCTCCCTTCGGCGTCTTCGCGGAGGACGACGACGGCCGCTTTCGCACCACGCCGGCGGCGGCGCTGCTGCGGCGGGGGGCGCCCGGCGGCATGCGCGCCTTCGCGCTGTGGTCCGGCGGCGTGAGCTACCGCGTGTTCGGGGCCCTGGAGCACAGCGTCCGCACGGGCGAGCCCGCGTTCGAGCGGCTGTTCGGCGCGCCGTTCTTCGACTACCTGGCCGCGCACCCGGACGACGGCGCCGTCTTCGACGAGATGATGGCCGGCAACACGGCCGGCGTGGCGCCGCTGGTGGCGGGACGGGACTTCTCTGCCGCGCGGACGGTGGTGGACGTGGGCGGCGGGCGCGGCGAGCTGCTTTCCGCCGTGCTGCGCGCGCATCCGCACCTGCGCGGCGTGCTGGTGGAGCACCCGCGGCTGCTGGACGCCGCCCGCGCGGGGGTGCGGGGCGCGGGCCTGGCGGACCGCTGCGACGTCGTGGCCGGGGACGTGATGGACACCGTTCCCCCCGGCGGCGACGTGTACGTGCTCAAGAGCGTGCTGCACGGCCTGGACGACGCCGGGGCCGCCCGCGCCCTGTCCGCCTGCCGCCGCGCCATGGGGGACGGGGGGACGCTGCTGCTGGTGGAGCTCGTCCTGCCGCCGGGCAACGAGCCCTTTCCCGGCAAGCTGATGGACCTGCTGATGCTGGTGGGCGGCCGCGGACGCGAGCGCTCGGAGGCGGAGCTCCGCGTCCTGCTGGACGGCGCCGGCTTCCGCCTGGCCGGGGTGGAATCCAGCCCGTCCGGCTACAGCGTGCTGCAGGCGGGGGCGGCGCGGCGCGCCTGACGCGTCGTGGCGGCTCCCCCGTACCCCGGCGCCGGCGTGGCCGTGACCCGGCTCTTTCGCGTGATCCTGCCCGTCCCCGATATCGAGGCGGCGGCGGCGTTCTACGCCCGCGTGCTGGGCACCCCCGGCGAGCGGGTGTGGGAGAGCCGCCACTACTTCGACTGCGGGGGCGTGCTGCTGGCCTGCCTGGACCCGCGCCGAGAGGGGTGGGACCGCGACGCCGTCCCCAACCCCGAGCTGCTGTACTTTGCCGTGGACGACCTGGAGGCCGTCCACGCGCGCGCCGTCCAGGCGGGCTTCGCGCCCCGCGAGGACGGCATCGCCACCCGCGCCTGGGGCGAGCGCTCCTTTTACGGCCACGACCCCTTCGGCAACCCGCTCTGCTTCGTGGACGCCGCCACCGTCTTCACCGGCGGCCGCCCCACGTGATCCCGGGACGGGAATCGGGCGTCGGCAGAACGGGCCGACAGCCACCCGTTTCCCCGTTCCTGCCCGGACCACCCCGTACGGATCGCGACCGGGGGGATCACGCGCACGGCGGCGTTCCACGCCCGTCCCCCGGGGACCCGTCCGGCCGTCCCATCCGTTTCGTGGATGCGGGAATGCGCGTCACGACGGCGCGTCCCCCCGGGACGCGGATCGCCGGGCGATCACTCCTCCAGCCGCCACGGGGCCGAGGCGGTCCAGCAGGCGTCCTCGATCCGCTCCAGCATCCCCGCCGTCCGCGGATCCGCGGCCACGTCCGCCAGGGAGGGCGCGACGGGGGTGGCGGGGACGCCGGCCGCGCGGAGGACGGGCGCCCACTCCGCCGCCGTGCGCGTCCCCAGCCGGTCGAGGAGCGCGGCGTCGTCCGCGTCCGGCGGCAGGCCGCAGGCGGCGGCGAGGCGCGTCCGGGCGCCCGCGTCGTCCGCCTCCACCGTCATCCACCCGTCCGCCGCGCGCAGGGGGCGGTCCAGCGGCCCCCAGACGGGACGCCCCGTCCGCCGCCCCCGCTCCTGGTCAAAGACCATGGCCCGCAGCACGTGCCCCTGCAGCGCCATGGCGCCCCCCCAGAGCGACGTGTCCACGCGGCACCCGCGCCCCGTGCGGGCCCGCAGGCACAGCCCCGCCAGCACGCCCTCGCACGCCAGCAGCCCGCCCAGCGGGTCCAGCAGCGTGAGCCGCGCGGGGAACGGCGGCTCGTCTGCCGGGTTCAGCCCGTCGCCGCAGGCGGCGTGCGCCTGCACCAGGAAGTCGCCGGCCACGGCGCACGGCTCGTCCGCGCCCGGCCCCCAGCCGGACGCGTGCGCGTACACGAGCCCCGGGCTGCGCGGGGCGAGATCGGCCGAATCCAGCCCCAGCTCCCGGGCCCGCCCCCCGCGCCAGTTGTGCAGAAAGACGTCCGCGCCGGCCGCCAGCTCCGCCAGGCGCGCGCGGCCCTCCGGCTGCTTGTAGTCGATCTCCACCACCCGCTTGCCGCGGTTGTACGCCAGGTACGCCGCGCCCAGCGGCCCCGCCAGCGGCGGCGAGTGCCGTCCGAAGTCCCCGCCCGGCGGCTCCACCTTCACCACCTCCGCGCCCAGCATCCGCAGCAGCAGCCCCGCGAGCGGACCCTGCAGCCGCGACGTGACCTCCACCACGCGGATGCCCTCCAGGGGCGCGCCGGCGGGCGGGGCGGGGCGCGGCGGGACCGCGCGCGTCCCCCCGGGGGAGGGCTGGATGCGCCACGGGGGACGGATGCCGTTCGCCCCGCCCAGCTCCGCGATGAGCTCGGGATAGGCGCGCACGCGGCAGACGGCCACGCCGCACGCGTCGCCCGCCTGCCGCAGCTCGGCGAGGGAGTGGCGCGCCATGGCGCGGTGCAGGGCGGCGGGCAGGGTGCACGAGGCCGCCAGGTAGCGGTGGACGAACGACGACCACGCCGCCTCCAGCCCCTCGCGCTCCACGCCCAGCCGCCGCCAGAAGCCGATCCACGGGCCAAACCCCAGCGCCTCGATCTCCACCCGGTGCCCGTCCGCCGTGGGGAACGGGGGGCCGGGGCCGTCCGCGGGGGGGCCGGGGGCCAGGCGGTCCGGCGTGGTGGCCAGGACCACGTGGTGGGAAAGGAGGAGGAGCGCGGCGTGGAGGACGGAGGCGTGGACCCGGCGAACGGGCCGGCCGCGGCCGGCCGCGTAGACCGCCGCCAGCACGCCCTGCGCGGCCACGATCCCCGCGGCCACGGAGGCGGCCTCCAGCCCCAGCCGGCGCGGGACGCCCCCGTCGCGGCCGTGCACGGCCATCAGCCCGGAAAGGGCCTGCACGCGCACCTCGCCACCGTCGTCCCCGCCGGGGATCCAGGGGAGGGCGCAGGCGATGGGCGGCCCGGCGGCGGGGCCGCGCTCCGGGCGCAGGGACAGGGCGTCCGCCTCCCCCGCCCCGCCCTCCGCCGGGCCCCAGCGCGCGCCCAGCAGGGCCAGGTGCTCCGCGCAGACGCGCACGGGGAGGGCCGGGTCGCCGCGCGTGGCCAGGACCCAGCCGTCCAGCAGCGGGGGGACGCCGGCGTCCATCGTCCGGGTCAGCCGGCGCCGGCCAGCGCGGGCCCCGCGGCGGCCGCGGCGCGCAGGGCGGGCAGGTCCACCTTGCCGATGCGCGTGCGGGGGATGGCGTCCAGGAGGCACAGGGCCTGGGGCAGCTTGTACGGCGCCAGCTCGCCGGCCAGGGCCGCGCGCACCGCCTCCAGCTCCGGCGCCCGGCCGGGCGCGGGGACCACGCAGGCGCACACCGTCTCTCCCAGCACGGGGTTGGGGACGCCGATCACGGCCGCGTCCGCCACGGACGGCAGGCGCAGCAGGGCGGACTCCACCTCCAGGGGATCCACCTTCAGCCCGCCGCGGTCAATCTGGTGCTTCAGCCGGCCGTGGACGTACAGCCGGCCCGCCTCGTCCAGGCGGCCCAGGTCGCCGGAGCGGTACCACTCTTCCTCGTCGGGCGCGGCGGCGCCCCAGTAGCGCACGGGATACACGCGCCGCGAGAAGGCCAGCTCCCCCACCGCTCCCGCGGGCAGGGGCCGGCCCTCCGCGTCGACGACGCGCACGGCGCCGGGCGCGGGGCGGCCCACGGAGCCCCGCGCGATGTCGTCGCGGTCCGTGGTGGCCACCCCCACGCCCTCGCTGCTGCCGTACATGTACATGAACTCCGCCCCCAGCCGATCCCAGATGCCGCGCACCAGCTCCAGGGGGAACGCCGCCGCCGTGCCCACGGCCAGCCGCAGGGTGTCCACGTCCCCGCCCCGCGCCTCCAGCCGCGAAAGGACCAGGGTAAAGTGCGCGGGGGCGCCGTTCAGCACCGTCACGCCCTCGGCACGGACCAGCCGCAGGGCCTCGGCGGCCGTGAACGGGTCCAGCAGCACCAGGCGCCCGCCGGAGAGCAGGGCGCCCATGGCCATCATCATCCCGAAGCCGTGGGAGAGCGGCAGGTGCGCCAGATGGACGTCCTGCTCGCCAAAGCGCAGCCATCCCGCCAGCCGCCGCCACCGCTGGGCCAGGTTGCCGTGGTAGCCCAGCGTGGCCTTGGGCGCGCCCGTCGTCCCCGAGCTGATGAAGACGAGAGCCGGGTCCTCCGCCGCCGGCCCGGCCGGCCCGGCGGGCCCGGAGCGCGGCGGCGCGGACAGGCCGTCGAACGCGAGGCAGCCCTCCGGCGCCGGAAGGCCGCCCACCAGCAGCACGCGCAGGCCGGGATGCCGCGCGCGCACGGTGCGCAGCGCGAAGAAGGGGTCCGGCGCATCCGCGGGCGGCTCCCACACCAGGGCCGCGGCGCCCGTGAGGTCCATCACCCGCGACAGCTCGGGCCCCGTGAGCTGGTGGTCCGCGCAGACGTGCACGGCGCCCGCGCCCCACGCCGCGCCCAGCGCCGTGAACAGCTCGGGGCGGTTGGACACGCAGCACACCACCCGGTCGCCGGGGCCGATGCCCAGGGCACGGTACGCGGCGGCCGTGCGGCGGACGGCGGCGCCCAGCTCCGCGTAGGTGGTGTGCCGCCCGGCCCAGGTGAGCGCCGGCCGGTCCGCCCATTGGCCGAACGCGCCGTGCAGCGCGCCGATCAGGGTATCGGGGTTCATGGGATCTGGGGCACGGGTACGGGGAGAGGGAGATTCCCGGAGGCCCTCCCAATCTGCCCCGCCGCGCCGGTGCGGCTTGTCGCGGGTTGCTCGCTTTGCCCCGCCCCGGGGCCTGTGCAGCCTCCGCACACGCCGTTGGGCCCGTGTGTGAAGCGCACTGCACACCCGCGCCCCCGTCCCCGCGGACGGGGATCCGGCAACCCGTTCCCACGCGCGCCGTTGCACGCGGCCCCGCCACCCGTCGCGAACCCGGTACGGAGCTTGTCTCCCTCGTGCGTTCCCGTCGTGCCGGCGCCCGCCCCTCCATCCCCCCCGCCGCGTCATGCTTCCACCGCTCCCCGCCCCCATCCCGGTCGTCATTCTCCCCCAGCCGGGCGAGACGGTCGAGCGGACAGCCACGGTGGCCCGGGAGGGAGGGTTCCGGCCGGGGGGATGGACCGCCCTGGTGCGCGCGGCCGCGCTCGCGGTGCACCTGTCCGCGGCCGCGCTGCGCTTCGCGGGCCGGCGGGTGGTGCGGCGCGGCGAGCCGCGTGCGCGCGTACTGGGGCGCACGCTCGCGGAGCTGTTCCAGGCCCTGGGCCCGTCGTACGTCAAGCTGGGGCAGCTGCTCAGCACCCGCCGCGACCTGCTGGCGGACGACACCCTCCGCCCCC
Source organism: Longimicrobium sp. (assembly GCF_036280135.1). Classification (GTDB taxonomy): domain Bacteria; phylum Gemmatimonadota; class Gemmatimonadetes; order Longimicrobiales; family Longimicrobiaceae; genus Longimicrobium. The sequence continues at coordinate 2,020 of NZ_DASURI010000886.1, read as the reverse complement.
TCGCCCGCCTGCGCGACAAGCTCCCGCCCGGCCCCTTCCGCATCGTCCCCGGGCTCTTTCGCGCCGAGCTGGGCGTGGAGGTCGGCGACGTGTTCGCGGCGCTGGACCCCGTGCCCGTCGCCAGCGCCAGCATCGCCACCGTCTACCGCGGCCGGCTGCGGGACGGGCGCGTGGTCGCCGTCAAGGTGCGCCGGCCGGGGGTGGCGCGCGTGGTCCGGGCGGACCTGCGCCTGCTGCGCGCGGGCGCCCGCCTGCTCTCGCGCCTGCCGCCCCTGCGGCTGGTGCCCGTCCAGGCCACGGTGGAAGACTTCTGCGCGGCGCTGGAGCGGCAGCTGGACCTGCGGCGCGAGGCCGACGCCAGCCGGCGCCTGCGCGCGGTGCTGGCGTGCGAGCCGGACGTGGTGGTCCCCGCGCTGGTCGACGAGCTGTGCGGCGAGTCCGTCCTGACCATGGAGTTCGTGGACGGGATGCGCCCCCTGGACGGACGCGGCGGCGGCGAGGCGCGCCACGCGCTGACGGCAGCCGTGCGGGCGCTGTACCGGATGATCTTCGAGGAGGGGTGCATCCACTGCGACCTGCACCAGGGCAACCTGCACTACCTGCCCGGCGGCCGCGCCGTGGTGCTGGACTTTGGCTTCGTGGTGGAGATCGGCGACGAGGCGCGAAGGCGGTTCGCGCAGTTCTTCTACGCCATGGCCACCAACGACGGCGAGCGGTGCGCGCGCATCACCCGCGACATCGCCCTGGCCGTGCCGGCGGGCCTGGACTACCGCGCGTTCCGGGCGGAGGTGGTGGCGCTGGTGGAGCAGGCATTCCGGGCGCGCGCGGGCGAGTTCCGCGTGGCGGAGTTCGTGGGGCGGATGTTCGACCTGCAGCGGCGACACGGGCTGCGCGGGTCCAGCGACTTCGTGATGCCCGTCCTGTCGCTGCTGGTGCTGGAAGGGATGGTGCTGGACGTGGACCCGGGGCTGGACTTTCAGCGCGAGGCACGCCCCTTCGTCATGCGTGCCGCCATCCCGCCGTACGTCCCCCGCCCCGCGGACACCCGGTTCACGGATTTCGCCGAATCCCGGTGAGCTCCTGCTGCCGGAGCGGCACGGATGCCAAAGCGAGGAGGCGCGGCCCGTCTCCCGCGCCGAAAGACCGTTGAATCTGACTGCTCGTCCGCCCCGCTCCCGCACCCGTGCATCGGGTCACCCGCTTCGTAGCGCCGCCGCGATCTCCTCCCGCACGCACGCGTCGTCCTCCGCCTCGGCGCGTCCGGACAGCGCCTGCCGCGCCGCCTCCGTGCCGATGCGCCCCAGCGCCCACGCCGCGCGCCCGCGCACCAGCGGCTCCTCGTCGTTCAGCGCGACCGCCAGCGCGGGGACGGCGTCGGATGCGCCCCAGTTGCCAGCGCGACGGCCACGTTGCGCGGCAGGCCGCGGCGCTTGGTCCGCTTGATGGGCGAGCCCCCGAAGCGCGCTGAACGCCTCCTGCGTCATCGTCATCCACTCGATGAGCGACGGCCCGTCCAGCCCCTCGCGCGCCACGAACGCCTCCTCGTCCGATGGCGTGGCGAAGCGGCCCACCCGATCAAAAGGTCCGGTTACATCTCGCCCGGATCGCGCGCTCGTCCGCGGTGGATCATCACCCACGTCGAATGCAGGATACATATGTGCTGGCACCATACCGCCCCGGCCGCTCGTCCCAGCGGCCGGGGCGTCTTCATCGGCATTTGCGCTTTGCGGTTGATCCAGAGCCTTCGTGCGTCCCCCGCCCGGAGCTATTCCCAGGGCTTCAGGACCACCTTGATGCAGCCGTCCTCCTTGTCGCGGAAGGTCCTGTACATCTCGGGGCCCTTGTCGATCGGGAGAGTGTGCGTGATCACGAAGGAGGGGTCGATCTCGCCGGCCTCCACCCGGCGCAGCAGCGGCGCCTGCCCGGCGAGCGGCGTCGCGAGAAGGAGCGTGAGACCGGCTGCCTGGAATGCTCTACACTGCCCGATGCGGCACATCGGGTCTGAGAGTGGATTTGACGC
>NZ_DASURI010000885.1:0-10351 GCF_036280135.1 Longimicrobium sp. | reverse complement strand
GCCGGGCGATGCGCCCCGTGGCCTCGGCCTCCATGCGGCGGAACGCGGCCTCGCCGTCGGTGGCGAAGATGTCGCGGATGGCGCGCCCGGCGTGCCGTTCGATCTCGCGGTCCAGGTCCACGTGGTCCCAGCCCAGCGCCTGGGCCAGCGCCGCCCCCACCGCCGACTTCCCCGAGCACATCATCCCCACCAGGACGATGCGGTCGATGGGATCCCCCGCTTCAGTCACGAATCCGGCTCCCCTGCGTCGCGCGAATATCGGCCCTCGCTGTCATTCTGAGCGAGGCCGGCGCCGTCTGGTTCCGTCCCTGCCCCGATGCGTCCGGCGCCGGCCGACCGAAGAATCGGGTTGCAGCCCGGCAGGATCTCGCCCGTGCGCCCCGTCCCAGCCGTGGGGCTCGTGCACGGGCCGGTGCCGTGCGCGGCGCGACCAGATTCTTCGGTCGGCGCATCCGTCACGGGACGGATCACGACGCGCCTTCCTCAGAATGACAGCCATGGCAGGATCACGAGACGCGTTTTGCGCTTCGCGCCCGAGGCGTCAGGCCGGGGCGAAGGCGCCGCGGGCGCGGATCTGCTCCAGGTACGCGTCGAACGACCGGCGCAGCTCCGTCATCGAGTCCCCGCCGAACTTCTCCAGCACGGCGCCGGCCAGCACCATGGCCACCATCGCCTCGGCGACGACACCGGCGGCCGGCACGGCGCAGACGTCGGAGCGCTCGCGGACGGCCTCCGCCGGTTCGCCCGTGCGCAGGTCCACGGTGCCCAGCGGCGTCATGAGCGTGGAGATGGGCTTCATGGCCGCGCGGCAGACGAGGGGCAGCCCCGTGGTGATGCCGCCCTCCAGCCCGCCCGCGTAGTTCCCCACCCGCCCGAATCCCCCGCCCCGCGCCAGGGCGTCGTCGCGCGTGATCGCGTCGTGCACGCGGCTGCCGGGGCGCATGGCCGCCTCGAACCCCAGGCCGATCTCCACGCCCTTGATGGCCTGGATGGACATCAGCGCCTGCGCCAGGCGGCCGTCCAGCTTGCGGTCCCACGACACGTGCGAGCCCAGCCCGGCGGGAACGCCGCGCGCCACCACCTCCACGACGCCGCCCAGCGTGTCTCCGTCACGTTTGGCCGCGTCGATGGCGTCGATCATCCGCCCCTCGGCGTCCGCGTCCAGGCACCGCACGGGCGACGGGTCCGACGCCGCGTTCAGGTCCTCCGGCAGCGCCGCCGGAACCTCCGCCACGATCCCGCCGATGGAGACGACGTGGCTGCCGATGGTGATCCCCAGCTGCGCCAGGAGCTGCTTCGCCAGGGCGCCGGCCGCCACGCGCATGGTCGTTTCGCGCGCGCTGGCCCGCTCCAGGATGTCACGCGCGTCCGTGCGGTCGTACTTGAGCGCGCCCACGAGGTCCGCGTGGCCGGGGCGCGGAAAGAAGACGCGGCGCATGGCCTCGTCGTCGTCCTGGGCCTCGTGCGGCGTGGGGGACATGGCGTCCGTCCAGTTGGCCCAGTCGCGGTTGCGCACCATGAGCGTGACGGGCGATCCGAGCGCCTGGCCGTGGCGCACGCCCGACAGCAGCTCGGCGCGGTCGCTCTCGATGCGCATGCGTCCGCCGCGGCCGTATCCGCCCTGTCGGCGGCGCAGCTCGCGGTCGATCTCGTCCGATTGAACGGGCAGGCCGGCGGGAAGTCCCTCCACGACCGCCACCAGCGCGGGGCCGTGCGACTCGCCCGCGGTCGTAAAGCGGAAGGTCGGCATGGGCGGAAGATAGCGGCGCGGTGCGAAAATGCGAAAGCCCGGGGGAGGAAAGTGCGAAAGTGCGGGAGTGCGAAAGTGCGAAAGTGGATGTTCCGCGCGAAGGTCCCGCCCGCGCGCCGAACCCGCAGTTCTCCCCCTCCCCCGCGACAGCGGGGGCAGGGGGCGGGGGGAGGGGGCCCCTCGCCCGCGGTAGACGCTTTCCCTCATCTGCAGAACCCGCCCCGACGAAAGCGAGGGGCCCGGCGTCGCGCCGGGCCCCTCGCTCATCCATCGACCGTCATCCATCCACCGTCACCGATCGGCCATCCGTCGCCGACCGTCATCCAGCCCGTGCTCAGGGGAGCAGGTCCTGGTTGGTGATGGTGATGCCCAGCACGCCCGTGGAGGTGAGCGCGTACAGGCGCAGGTTCACGTTCGCCGGGTCGCTGGCGGCGCGCGGCGCCACCACCAGGGCCCCCACCACCGGGTCGCGCAGGAAGATGCGCCGCACGGGGGTAAAGTAGAACGCGTCCAGCACGTCGATGTACGGCCGCCCGTTCTCGATGCCCGAGACGAACGCCAGGCGGTTGGTCTGCGACGTGGGGTAGTTCTGGTTCTGCGGGTGCATGGCCACGCCGCCCGTGGGGGCGCCGCTTTCCATGGTGCCCTGCAGGCGCAGCGTGCTCGTGAAGAAGTACGCCTGACCGCCCCGCGCCACGCCCAGCGAGCCGTCGCGGTTGATGCCCAGGCCGATCACCCGCTCCGCCGAGTTGCTGATGAGGTCGCGGATGTCGCCGCGCAGCACCAGCGAGTCGCCCAGCGCCTCGAACATGGGAATGCGCGCGTTCTCGCGCACGCCCTCGCCCACCGCCACGAAGCGGCGGTCCGTGCTCGTGGCCACGAACGTGGTATCCGACAGGCCCACCTCGTCGATGAACGCGCCGATGTCCACCCGCACGTCGTACCTGCCGCCCGACGCGTTGGCAGGCGCTGCCCGCAGCCGCGTCATGCTGTCGGCCACGGAGTAGATGTCGTCCGTGTAGCACGACGGGTCCGTGGTGTCGCCAAAGCGCCGGCGGGGGCACACCATCAGCAGGTCGGGCGCCACGTGGAACGCCGAGTCGGCGTTCACCACCACCGCGCGGCCGGGCGTGTGCCGGTCCACGTAGCCGATGAAGATCTCCGACCGCTGCTTGGCGGGGTCAAAGATGCGCACCGTGCCGTCCTCGGCCGAGGGCGTGGGACGCGTGCTGTACACCAGCAGGCCGTTGCTGGCCTGGCCCAGGAACTGGGGCCGGTCGCTGTAGTCGTGCAGCGTGACCGTCGTCACCTCGCCCGTGGGGCTGAAGACCACGCCGAACAGCCGCTCGTTGCGGGGGAACAGGCGGCGGTTCTCCGCCTCCTGCAGCACCGCCCCGCCCAGGGGGATCACCGAGATGTTGGTGCCGCCGCTGTTGGCCACGTACAGCGAGTCGCCAAAGCGGCCCACGGCCAGGCCCCACGGCGCCGAGCCCACCCGCACGGGCGTGCCGTACGCCGACCCGCCCAGGGGCAGCACCTCCACCCGGTTGCGGGTAAAGTTGGACAGGTAGACGAAGTTGTTGTCGGCCACCAGGTCCGCGATCACGTCCGTGCCGTTGGGACGGTCCAGCGTGCGGCCGCGGGCCACGTACACCTGCACCAGCCGGCCCGGGCCCGCCGACAGGCGCGAGCCCTGCGGCCCGCCCGCGCACGGCAGCTGCTGCGGCGAGTTGGGCGTGGTGGCCGCGCCGCAGTTGCCCGCGGGGTCCTTGGCCCACGCCGTCACCTCCAGGTCCACCGTGGACGTGTCCACGGTGCTCAGCCCCAGCGCCTCGTAGCCAAAGCGGAAGGTGCCGCCCGTCACGGCGCCGCGGCCCACGTACACCCGCAGCGTGTCGGCCAGGGTGCCGCGGCGGCGGATGGCCAGCACCGTCACGCCCACGCTGTCCACGCGCGTTTCGTCCGCGCCGGAGACGGCCACGGAGAACGTGTCCGTCTGCTCCACCCGCTGCGGGATGGTGGTCTGGAACGTCACCCGCGGCGCCGTCACGTCCTGCTCCGCCGGCCGCACGGTGATGGCCAGCGGCACCGACGTCCCCGTCTGGTTGCTCCCCGACACGGCCGAGCTGGTGACGTTGAGCGTCCCCACGGCCGCCTGCGGGATGGGGATGACGAGCGTGGTGTCCAGCGCCGCCCGCGCGGGGGTGAACGAGAGCACCCGCTGAAAGGTGAACGCCCCCGAGCCGGAGATCGTCACGGAGTTGAGCAGGTCGCGCGGGTCCGCCGCCGACACCTTCAGCGTGAGCTGCGAGCCGCCCTTGGGCTCGTCGCCCGGGACCTCCTGCAGCACGCTCACCTTGGGTCCGCCGATGGCCACCTGGAAGGTGTCGGCCGCCGCGTTGCCCGTGGTATCCACGGCCGTCACCACCACGAACACGTCCCCCTCGGAGAGCGTGTCGCTGGTGGCGTAGAGGAAGCGGTTGAGGGTGGTGTCCTTCACGGCGCGCCCCGCGCCGAAGAGCGCCACCGTCTTGGTGTCCCAGCGGTCCACCCGGCGGGCCGTCCCCAGGTTGGGGTCGCCCCGCACGGAAAAGCCCTCGATGACCACCGAGTCCAGCACGCCGGCGTCCTGCACCCGCGTCTGCACGAACAGCGAGTCACCCACCGCGATGGTGCGGGTGGTGGCGTTGGGGAGCATGATGCTCACCGTGGGAGCCACGGAGTCCGCCGTGGCGGCGGGCGTCTCCCCGCCGGGGCCGCCGTTCTCGCCCGGCTCGGGGCGAAACGGGTTTCCGGAGTTGTCGCAGGCCGCCAGGAGGGTGGTGGCCACCAGGGCCGCCAGGACGGCGGCCCTGCCGCGGATCAGGTTCATCGGGTACCTCTCGGGGGGTATTTCGTGGGCGGGACGGCTCAGTTGGGCTGCCGCACGATGTGCGGCGTCACCAGGATGAGCAGGTCCTGCTTGGTCTCTTCACGGTTGGTGGTGCGGAACAGCCCGCCCAGCAGCGGCAGGTCCATGAGGAACGGGATGCCGCTGCGCGTCTCGTTCAGGCGCGTTACCGTCAGGCCGCCGATCACCACCGTCTCGCCGTCGGCCACCAGCACCTCGTTCTCGGCCTGCTGGCGCGACACGTTCAGCAGGTTGTTGTCCGTCTGCGTGGGGTTGGAGTTCTCGGCCCGGAGCGCCAGGCGCACGCGGCCGTCGGCCGTGATGTGCGGCGTGACCTCCAGCTCGATCCCCGCCTCCACCTGCACGGGCTGCAGCGTGACCGCGCCGCCCGTTCCGCCGGCCGCCGACGCCGTGAGGAAGGTGATCTCCTCGCCCACGAAGATGCGCGCCGTCTTGTTGTCCAGGGTGGTGATCTGCGGCATGGCCTGCACGTCCGCGATCTGCGTGCTCTGCAGCGCGCTGATGAGCGCGATGAGCGAGAAGCGGTTGGCCAGCAGCAGGCTCACGGCCACGTCCAGGGTGGCGTCCTCCACCTCGGCCGCCGCGTTGCCCACGGCGCCGATGGAGGGCCCGCCCAGGACGAAGGTGTTGTCTTCCGTGCTCGCCCCCGTGGGCCGCCCCGTCGCGGGGTCGTACACGGGGCTCTCCACCACGCTGCCGAAGCTGTTGCCCTGGAAGTCCTTGAGGTCGTAGCGAATGCCCAGGGCCTCCAGCTGCGTGCGGTCCACGAAGATGATCTTGGCCTCGATGGCCACCTGCGCCACGGGCACGTCCAGCTGGCCGATGAGGGTCTCCACGTCGCGCACCACCCGGTTCACGTCCGTGACGATGAGGGTGTTGGTGCTCGTGTCGGCCACGATGCTGCCGCGCTCCGACTTCATGGAGCCAAAGGTCGTTGCCAGCGACCCCGCGGGGACGTAGTTGATGCGGAACGCCTGCGTCACCAGGGGCTCGGCCGCGGCCCGCGAGGCGAGCGCCTCGATGCGGTCCACGCGGATGATGCCGCCCGGCAGCTCCTCGGCCGCCAGGCCGTACGCCTGCAGCAGGGTGCGCAGGGCCACGTCCCAGGGCTGGTTGGTGAAGCTCACGCCGTCGACCACCACCCCCGACACGTCCGTGCCGGCGATGATGGAGCGGCCGCTGAACTCGCCGAAGGTGGCCAGCACGTCGCGCATCTCGGTGTTCTCGAAGCTCACCGTGATGCGGCGCGCCTGGCTGGTCTGCTGCGGGGCCGGCCGCGTGGCGGGCGCGGACGACGCCGGGCGCTGCGCCAGGGCGCTGCCCCCGCTCGTCCACGGCTGAAAGGCCGACGCGCCGCTCTCCAGGGAGATGCGCAGGCCGTCGGCCACGCGCTCCACCCGGTAGCCCGTCTCGCGGTCCAGGTCCAGCACCACGCGCACGGTGCTCTCGTCGTGCTGGCTGGTGCGCACGCCGCGCACGCCGCCGCGGTCCAGGCCGTCGTAGCGGCGGGCCGGCAGGTCCAGCCGCGCCTGGGCGATGTCCACCACCACGCGCGGCGGGCCCGCCAGGCTGAAGTCCGTCCAGCGCACGTCGCCGCCGGCCACCTCGACCGTGAGCTCCGTGCGGCCGCCGCGCGCCTCCAGGCGCAGGGCGGCCACGCTCCCGTCGGCCACCGGCGGCGCGGGGGACGCGGCCAGCAGGGCCGGGAGCAGCAGCAGCGCGAGCATCGCGTTGCGCACCATCATCGTGGGCCTCATGGCTCGGGTTCTGGGGGTCACGGGCGGGTGGGCGTCTGTCCGGGCTGCGCCTGGCGGGCGCGGTCGGCCGGGCCCTGCACGGGCGCGGACGCGGGGGCGTCCTGCAGGGCGTCGCCCTGCGTGGCCACGGGGCGGCGGGTGCGCTGCAGCTCCAGGGTGTACGTGCGGCTCACCCCCAGGGCCTCCTCGCGCAGGTCCACCCGGCGGGGCTGGATGGACACCACGGTCACGGCGCCCAGCCGCTGCCCCACGCGCAGGCGCACCCGCTGGTCGTCGTTGGGCAAGGTGAACACGGCCACGGACGCGCGCGGGTTGGAGCTGTGGATGATGCCCACCAGCTGCAGGTCCTGCGCGCGCACCCCCATGTCCTCGCCGTCCAGCAGGGGGCGGAAGGGGTCGGGGCGGCCGCCCGTCTGGTAGCGGAACACCTCGCGGCGGTACACGTCCGTCTCGGGAAGCACGGCGCCGCCGGCGGCCGCGGCCGGGACCGTGCCCGCCGGGGCCGGGGCGGCCGGGGCGGCGGCCTGGGCCCACAGGGGGGCCGTCAGGACCAGCGCCGCGGCGGCGTGCAGCAGAATGCGCTCAGGCGCTCGCATCGTCGTCGATGGGGGTGCTGGGAATCACGTACGTCTCGATCGAAAAACGGGCTTCGAGCGGCATCGGGCCCGCCGTCGTCGTCCCCGGCTGCGCCGCGGCGGCCTGGGCCGGCGTGGCGCGGGGGGCGATCTGCAGGTTCGTGGGCGTCACGATGCGCGGCAGCGAGGCCACCCGCGACAGGAACTCGCCGATCTGGTGGTACTGGCCCACCACGGCCAGGTCGTACACGCGGCGCGTGTAGTACGTCTCCTCGGTGGCGCCCACGGGCTGGATAAGGGTGAGCTCCACCCCCGTGCGCGTGGCCTCGGCCGAGATGGCGTCCAGCAGGTTGGGCAGCTCCTCGGCGCTGGGGATGAGCCCCTCGGCCACCTCCAGCTGCTGCCGGTACAGGGCCAGCTGCTGGTCCACCTCGCCCCGGGCGCCCTGGGTGATGGACCGGCTGCGGGTGTTGACCGTGTTCAGGCTTTCCAGCCGCGTCTCCAGCTCGCCGATCTCCGTGCTGCGCTTGGTGTAGATCTGGTCGTAGAAGCCGAAGGCCGCCAGCGCCAGCACCACGGCGCCGTACAGCAGCTGCTTGCGCTGCGGGCCTTCCAGGGGGGGAAGCGCCATCTCAATTCACCGTGATGAGGGGGATGGTCTCGATGAAGGCCGAATCGGGCTCTTCCCACCGCGCCTCCAGGGTGAACTTGAGCACGGAGCGCCCCTGCACCGGCTCCTGCTGGCTGGTGACCAGCGACACGTCGCGGATCATGGGCGAGCTCTCCAGGTTCTTCATGAACCGGGTGAGCGCCTCGGTGGCCCCCGCGTGCCCCTCGATGTTGAACACGGGCCCCGACGGGTGCGCCGCGGCGGCCGCCGCAGCCACGCTGTCGGCGCGGGCCTTGGCCGTGTCGGCGGGGGCCGCGGCGGCCGCGGGGGCCGGCGCCGGGGCGTCCTCGTCCTCCACGGCGGCCAGCTTGGTGAGCCACATGTACGGCGGGGTGGCGCGGCTCACCTCGTCCATCAGGTGCGGCCACACGTAGCGGCGCGTGTCCACCTCGCGGATCACGTCCATCTTCTGATCGATGGTGTCGCGGCGGGTGTCCAGCGTCTTCATGAGGGCGATGGTGCGCTCCAGCCGCACGGAGTCGGCCTGGGCGGCCTCCACCTGGGCCGCCAGGTCGTCGCGCGTTTGCCCGGAGCTCCACCACCAGTAGCCGCCGCCCAGCAGCAGCAGCACGCCCACGCCGGCCAGGGCGGCCACCCGCGGGTCGGCGCCCAGGCCGGGGAGCGACGGGCCGCCGCCCCCGCCCGGCTTGCGGCCGGGCGCGGCGGGGCGGCGCGTGGCGCCGCTGGGAAGCAGGTTGATCTCGATCAAGGTCGGGTTCCGTTTCGGGGCCTTCAGGCGGCCTGGCGCAGGGCCAGGCCCACCGACAGCATCAGCATGGGGGCCAGCTCGTCCACGGCAAAGAACGACGTTACGCCGGGGCGCGCCTTGAGGCGCTGCAGGGGCGTGGCCACCTCCGTGCGGGCGCGCAGCCGCGCCGCCACCACGTCCACCAGCCCGGGAATGCGGGCGCCGCCGCCGCACACGTACACGCGCCCGGGCGCCGTCACCCCGTCGCCGCCGCCCAGGAAGGCCACGGCCCGCTCCACCCCCACGGCCAGGTCCTCGGCCCCACCCCGCAGCAGCTCCTCGAACTCGCCCGCGCGCTCGGAGCGGCCCTGCAGCACGGCATCGGCCTCCTCCACCGTAAGGCCGTGCATGCGGCGCAGGTCCTCGCGCAGCCGCCGCGAGCCAAAGGGCACGTCGCGGGTGAGCACCAGGGCCCCGTCCTGCAGCACGTTCACCGTGGTGATCTCGTGGCCCACGTTCACCAGGGCCACCACTCCCTCCATGGCGTCGGGGTAGTTGTACTCGAAGGCGTTGTGGAGGGCGAACGAGTCCACGTCGATGGTCGCCGGCTGCAGCCCCGCATCGCGCAGCAGACCCACCTTCTGGTCCACCACGTCGCGCTTGGCGGCCACCAGGAGCACGTTCATCTGCAGCCCGTCGTCCAGCGGGTCCAGGATCTGGAAGTCCAGCTGCACGTTCTCCATGTCGAAGGGAACGTACTGCTCGGCCTCCCAGCGGATGACCTCGCGCGCGTCGGCCTCCTTCATCCGGTCCATCTGGATCTTCTTGACCATGACGTCGCGGCCGCCCACGGAGGCCACGAGCTTCTTGATCTTGATGCCGGACGAGTCCATGAGCGAGCGGATCGTCTCCACGACGATCTGCGGGTCCATGACCTCGCCCTCCACGATGGCGTCGGCGATGAGCGGCGTGTGCGACACGTGCACCAGCTCGGGCTCGGCGCCGGAGTGGTCCACGACGGCGACCTTGACGAAGCCGCTGCCGATGTCGAGCCCCACCGTGCTCTTGTTGCGGCGCAGGAACGAAACCATGGGCCTGGGCAAAAGGGTCCCGGGGATCTGCACCGCAAAACTGAAGCAGTGCGGAAAGGGTTAAACGTGGATGTTACGGGAGGATGCGCACACGATAGTGCGGGCCGGCGCGGCCGTCAAGAACGGCCGCGCGCCATGCCACATTACCGTACCACCTCGTACCACGCAAACGTCGTCGTGGGCGCCCCGTAGACGGGTTTGTCGCGGGCCATCCGGTTGTAAGCCTCCTGCGCGGCATTGACCTCGCAGCGGTTGTACGAGATCACGGCATTGCCCATGGTCTCGCTTTCGTCCACGCGGCTGCGCTGGTTGGTGTTGTTGCCGAACGCCACCACGGAGCCCTCGATCTTGGACCCCGTTTGCCCGCCCGTGCCGCTCATGTCGATGTAGCCGTCGATGAGCATGATCCCCTTGAACCGGAAGTTGCCCGTGATCTGCAGGCTCCCGTTCAGGACGATGAGGATGCCCTGCCCGTGCTGGCCCTGCAGGTCCACCACGCCCCCGTTCGCGTCGATGGCAATGACGGGGTAAAAGGTGGTGGCCGAGCCGGCCCCGGAGCAGTCCACGCCCACGCTGAGCGGGCACCCCCAGCGGAACAGCGTGTCGGAGGCGTTCCACGACGGGCGCGCGTTGTTGGGGAACGACGTCGTGCCGAACATGGGGCCGAACTTGATGTTGGCCAGGTTGGCGAAGTCCTCGAGGCTGCGGTTGTCCAGGATCTGGTTGATGAAGTCCTGTCCCGACTTGTTGCTGGCGCGCACGGCGCCCTGGATGTCGCCGCTGCCGCTCTCGCGCACGTCCGCGCCCTGCGCGTGCAGCACGGCGCCCGCGCCCACCGTGTCGCTGCACAGGGTGGACTTGTCGATGACCTTGGAGTTGCCGCCCACGGTAAGGTCCGTGCCCACCACG
>NZ_DASURI010000884.1:0-6452 GCF_036280135.1 Longimicrobium sp. | reverse complement strand
CCGCGGGCGCGTGGCCCAGGTGATGGACGGGTGGCTCGTGCTGGCCGTGGAAGAAGCCTCGGTGGGCGCCGACACGGAGCGCACGGTGGCCCTGCTCAACGAGATCGTCCCGCACTTTCGCCAGCACGCCGTCCCGCTGCTCAGGCAGACGTTCACGGCGGACCTGCCCGTGACCGGGCCGGAATCGGGGCAGCTCGTGGTGCTGGTCCGCGGCAACGTCTCCGGCGTGGGGGGCGTGGCCTACGGCGCGTCGTATCCCGACGGCACCGCCTCGCACGTGCTGCAGGTGGAGATGGATCCCGGGCGCGACGCGGGCTCGCTCCTGGAGGTGATCGTCCACGAGGTGGCGCACGCCTTTCAGCTGGAGTTCGCCGTGCGCAGCGTGCCCGCCTCGGTGTCGTGGGACCGCCCGTTCACCCGCTGGGCCATCGAGGGTGGCGCCACGCTCGTGGAAGCCGAGGCGCTGCGCCGCGCGGCGGGCCGGCCCTACGCGGGGAACGTGGACTTTCGCGCGGCGCCGGCTTCCAGCATCGACGAGGCCTACCTGCGCGAGGCCGTCCTGGGCAACGGCTCCATCACCTCCGGCTACAACTCCCCCGCGAGCCTGCTGCTGGACCTGGTGGACCGGCGCGTGCGCGCGGGCGACGACCTGAACGTGGCCCTGCGCGAGGTTTCCCGCGGCGCCCTGGAGGGGTGGTACGGCCGTTCCCACGAGTCCCCGCCACGCCCGGGGATGACGGCGCGCATGCAGAAGCGCATTCCCGGGTGGCGTGCGGACGAGGCCATCCTCCAGTGGGCGCTCACGGCGGCCGCGGACGACGTGGTCAAGGATCGTGACCTGCAGAACCGCGCCTGGCTGCGCACGGGCGACGTGGAGCTCACCAGCCAGTACGGGTGGCCGCCCTTTCGCGAGCTCACCGGCGGCTCCAACCGCCTCGTGCAGTTCACCCGGCCGTCGGGAACGTCCGGGTGGGTTCGCCTGCGGGACCCGGGGCAGGGAATCTCGTTCCGCGTGCAGGCGGTGCCGTCCGTGCAGTGGCGGCTGCTGCGCGTGCGCTGACGCGCGGCCGCGACGGACGGCGGATCGAAACTGGAGGCGCGGAGGAACTTCTCCGCGCCTTCCGCGTTCTTGTTGGATGGGACGGCGGGCCGTATCGTGCCGCGCCGTCCGTCGGCTGAACTCACCTGACCGTTCCGGGACCCATGCGACACACGATCCTGATCGCCGCCGCGCTCGCGCTCGCGCTCGCGCTCTCCGCGGCCGCCTGCACGCCCGCCGCCGCCCCGCCGCCCGACGCGCCGGCGCCCTCGTCCACCCCCGCCGAGGCGTCCGCCGCGCGGCGCACGTGGGAGTCGCGGCGCCCGGCCGCGTACGCGTACACCCTGGAGATCTCGTGCTTTTGCGTGCACCGCGGCGCGTACGCCGTGGAGGTGCGCGACGGGCGCATCACCTCCGCGCGCGACGCGGCCACGGGCGCGCCCGCGCGCGAGTCGCAGGTGGAGTGGCTGCTGACGGTGGACGCCCTGTTCGAGGCCATGCGGATGGCGTCGTCGGCCGGCACCCCGGTGCGCGCCGTCTTTGACCCGGCGCAGGGGTATCCCACGGAGGTGGAGATCGGGATGCTGGCCAACGATTCGGGCACCCTGTACCGCATCACCCACCTGCGCGCGCTTTGATCCGGTTGCCCGCGGGAAGGCGGCCGAGGTGCCCCCTTCCCGCGCGGATTGTCATCTTCCATCCGCTGTGCCAGAACGTCCTGTACCGCGCCCGTCCGGCCGTGTAGCTTGCGTGGAGCAGGACCTCCCGCCCGCGTGACCCTCCTCCCGAAATCGATTGGCGAGATGCAGTTCGCAGTGGTGTTCGTGGAGTACCTCGTGACGGGCTCCGGCGCGGTCATCTGGATGGGGATCGTGCTGGGCGTGACGCTCACCAGCGTGGTGAACCTGCAGCCGGCCCAGGTGGCGCTGCTGGTGCCGGTGATCTACCTGGCCGGCATGCTGGCCGACGCCGTGGCGTCGCTGCTGCTGCACTACCCGGGGCGCCGGGCCAAGCGCCACCCGCTTCCGTGGCAGAACCGCGCCGTGCTGGTGCCGGATCTGCAGCCCCGCACGGCGTGGGTGCCGTTCGTGGTGCTGCACTCGCCGCAGCTGGGCCAGGAGCTCCTGTTCCGCGCCAGCCGCGACCGCATTGCCCGGGGCGCGCTGCTCAACGCGCTGCTCATCCTGGTGGCGATGATCGTCTTTCCCGCCAACCGGCAGGACCTGCTGCCGTTTCTCCCCCCTCCGTCGGTGACCACCGCGACGGGCGCGGGGCTGGTGGTGCTGGCGGCCGTGCTGTGGTGGGCGGCGGAGAGCAGCACCACGCAGTTCCTGCAGACGTCCGTCACGCTCATCGAGCACAAGCTGGCCCGCGAGCGCAGGCCGGAAAAGCCGGGCCGGGCCGGCATCACCGTCCCCTACACCCCCCGCCGCCGCGACCTCTGACGCCCCCGGCGCAGACGGCGACGTCCAACTACTTCTCACAGAGCCGCGGAGGCGCAGAGGAACTCGTTCGCAATGAAGTACTCTGCGCCTCCGCGGCTCTGCGTGAGAATGTTGTTCCATTCATGACGACGAGCCCGGACGATGATGATCGTCCGGGCTCGTTCGCGCGCTTGCGGTGGATCAGACGAGCGGGTTGTTGGTGCTCTGCTCGTCGGCGCGGCGGGCGCGGATGCCGTTGCCGATGTCCTCGCCGTGCTGGACGCGGCCGTCGGCGCCCTCCAGCCCGTCCGCGGGCTTGGCCTCGATCCCGTTGCCGATGTCCTCGCCCGGCGTGACGCGGTGGGCGCCGCCGCCCGTCTGCGCCTGGCGCTCGCCGCGCTCCATGGGGTTGCCGGCCGCCTCGCCGGCCATGCCCTCGCGGCCGCTCATGTCCTCGCGGTCGTGGAGGCGCTCGCCCTCGCCCATGCGTCCGGGCATCTCGCCCGTGACGTCGCGCTGGCCCGTGCGGTTGGCGTAGGCCGTGGCGTTCTCGATGTCCTCCAGCCGGCCTGGCTGCATGTGCAGCTCGCGCCCCGTGTTCTCCGGGTGCCCGTCCGTGCGGATGCCGTCGTCGTTGCGATCCATCGTCTGCATCTCCGGTTGTGGGTCGTCCAGGGCTACCAGCGCTCCACGCGCCGGTAGAACTCCGCGTCGCTCAGGGGCTGCGAGTAGCCGCCGCGCCCGGTTCCGCCCAGGCCGCGGTCGTAGGCCCGCGCATGGCCGCTGCCGTAGCTGCCGCCGCCCAGCTGCCGGCCGCCGAAGCCGCGCCCGCCGGCGGAAGCGCCGAAATCCTGCCCGTAGCCGCCCCCCTGGCGACCGCCGCTTCCGAGCGTGTGGCGGCCCGACGCGCCGTAGCCTCCGTCGTGGAAGTCGCTGCCGTAGCGGCTCATGCCGCCGCCCTGCATGCCGCCGCGGTAGTCGCTGCCGTAGCGGTCCATCCCGCCGGAGCGACCCGATCCACCCCCGTGGCCCTGCCAGCCCCAGTCGTAGTTCACGTCCTGGCTGCCGCCGCCCGTGCGCCGGCCCTGGTCGTAGTCGATGGCGTATCGGCCACGCGGCAGGCCGCCGCCGCGCTCCTGGGCCATGCGCGCCTGGAACGACGGGCCCATGCGGGCCTCGGTGCGCTGCGTGATCTCGTCGCGGCCCACGCCGCCCTGGTAGTCCCAACCGTACGACTGCTGCGCGGACGGGCCGTGGCCGCGCCACTGCCATTCGCCGCGGTGCAGCCCGGCCTCGGGACTGTTGGTGTAGCGGCCCCGGTTGAGGCCGCTGTTGGCGTTCTGCCCGCCGGCGCCCGGCACGTCGCCCCAGCCGTAGCGCGGCCCGCCGAACTGCCCGCCCTGTCCCGTCAACGGATTGCCTGGCATCGTCCACCTCCCTGTTCGCTGGTGCGGCCAACTCGTTGGGGCGGATGACGGTTGCAAGGCACGTTCCGGGGAAGGGCCCTCACCCGCTCGCTGTCGCTCGCACCCTCTCCCGCAAACTGCGCGGGAGAGGGTGTAGACTTCTCACAGGGTGCCTGCGCTACGCTGGATCTACGCAGATGCGCGGTTGAGCCCCACGCAGTCTGTGGGGCTTTCCGCTGTCGTTGCGGCGGCTTCAGCCGCTCCGTCTGCCCGCAGACATCCGCAACGCGCTGCGTTATCTTCATCTACACACGATCCACATCGCAGGACCATCGATGAAGCATCGCATCCGTTTTCTCGCCGCGCTCGCGCTGGGGCTCGCGGCCGCGCCCGCGCAGGCGCAGGCGTCCGCGTGCCGCGCGGACGGGGCGCGCTGCATCACCGTCACCTTCGAGGAGACGGAGATGCGCGACGTGGCCGCCACGTTCGTCGCGTTCAGCGGCACGTCCATCGTGCTGGGCGAAGGCGCGGGCGGGAGGGTCACGGCCGACATCCGCAACCAGTCATGGGACGTGGCGCTGGGGGCCATCCTGCAAGCGCACGGGCTGGCCGCGCGCGAGATCGCGCCCGGGCTGCTGCGCGTGGACCCGTTGAAGCGCCTGGCCGCCCTGGAAACCGTGGAGCCGCTCGTCACCCGCGTCTTTCGGCTGCGCTACGTGCCCGCCGCGTCGGTCGCCACCTCGCTGGCGGGGGTAAAGAGCGAGCGCGGTACCATCGCCGTGAACGAGGAGGCGAACGCGCTCGTCGTCACCGACACGCCGGCGGTCATCACGGCCATGGAGCGGCTCATCGGCCACGACGGTAGCTGATCGCAAGTCGTTGCGGCACAAGGATGATGCGCGGCGGTGTCCGAAATGGGCGCCGCCGCGCGTTTCTCTGACGTCCGAATGTCGACAATCCTCGAACCGACGAACGCATATGATCAGCATCCGACCGATCGCGCTCCTCCTCGCCCTGTCCGCCGCCGCCTGCTCCGGCAAGGACGACCTGTTGATCTTCGTGGATACGCAGCCGGTGGAAGGCGTGGCGGGCAACGTGGCCCAGCAGCGCCAGAAGTGGGAAGGGAAGGGGATCGACGACTACCGGTTCGCCTACAGCCGCGTGTGCTTTTGCCTGCAGCACGGGACCGTTCAGGTGACGGTGCGCGACGGGCGCGTGACGGACGTGCGAAAGGTGGAGAGCGGCGAGCCCGTCGCGCGCGAGTACTGGCGCGAGTTTCCCACGGTGGACGAGCTGTTCGGCGCCATCTCCGACGCGCAGGGCCGGGAGGACGTCACGGCCGTCAAGTTCCACCCCACGCTGGGCTACCCGGTCGAGGCGGAGATCGGCACCCTGGCCAACGACGCGGGCGTGCGCCACGTGCTCAGCGGCCTCGCCGCCATCGACTGATCGGAATGGCGCGGAGGGGATTCTGCGGATGTCCGTCGTATCGGCGGAGCCCGCGCGAACGCCCCCTCCGCTCGCCCAGGCTCGCACCTCCCCCAGAAAACCCTGGGGGAGGTTGTTGTTTCCCGGAGCCCGTGCCGGCGTGGCACTCGCCCGTGCTGGACAGTCCGCGCAGGCGGACTTCGCGACTTCCAGTGGCAAATTATGCCGATTGCTGGATCCAAACTGGTGAACTCCACCCTCGCGCCGGAGCGGCCGAAGCCGCCGCTGGGACAGCGGAAAGCCCCGTCTCGCGCCGACGCGCTTTGCGAACGAGGCTTCAACCGCCAAATACGGGCTATCACCCGGCGATGGGGCGGGCGTCGCGGCAGGATGGCGGCCGCGCAGTCCGCGAAGGCGGACGTTGTGCCGTTCCAGCGGTGAATTCATTCGCTCCGGCTGGGGGGACGGCCATTACCGAATCAGATCCGCAACGAGCATCATTCGCTCATCGGGGACTCCGCCGGTCCGCTGATCCGTCCATCCGTTCATCTGCCCATCCGCTCATCGAGGACGCCACCCATCCGCCATCTGACCAAATCCGCCGACGCGCCCGATAGCGATCAATCCGCTCCACCAAACGCCGAAGCCCCGGCACCTCGCGAGGAGGGCCAGGGCTTTTGTGCATCCAGCGGAGAATCGGCCGGGCGTCAGGACGCGCTGCCGCCCGCGTTCACCATCTGGGGCAGGGTCACCACGTCCTTGATGTGCAGCTTGCGCTCGCCGCGCGGCAGCTGAAGGCTCACCTTCTCGCCCTTCTTCTTGCCCATGAGCGACTGCCCCAGGGCGCTGGCCATGGAGATCTGCCCGCTGTCGATATCGATGAAGTCGCCGAACGCCAGCGTGTACGTCTCCTCTTCCCGCGTACGCATGTCGACCACCGTCACGCGGCTGCCGAAGCCCACGCGGTCGTCCGGGATCTGCGACAGGTCGATCTTGCCCAGCTCCGCCGCGCGGCGGGTGAGGTGGTTGAGCCGCGCCTGCACGAACTGCTGCCGCTCCAGGGCCGACTTGTACTCGGAATTCTCCTTGAGATCGCCATGCTCCACGGCCTTCTGGATGGCCTTCGGGAGGACGATCTGGAGCTCGTGGCTGAGC
>NZ_DASURI010000883.1:0-3370 GCF_036280135.1 Longimicrobium sp. | reverse complement strand
CCTCGCCGTGCGGCCGCGCGGAGATCCCCGCGTCCATCGTGGCCACGGCGCGCTGCGCCTCCAGCTCCGCGATCTGCCGGTCCAGCGCCGGCGCGATCTCCTGCGCCGCGATGCGCCGCGCGCGCCCGGCCCAGTCGCCGGGAATGCCGCGCGTCCGCCGCTCCAGCGACTCCACGAGCATGCCGCCCTCGCGCGTGCCCTGGGCGGACAGGCGCATCTGCGCCAGCGCCTTGTCCAGCAGGAACGCCGGCGGGACAAGGCCGCCGGCGCGCGCCGCCCGCACGCGCTCCAGCTCGCCGTCCAGCTGCCGCGCGTACGCCTGCAGCCGTGCCAGGTACGCCTCGGCGTCGGCGGCGTTCTCCACGGTGTGGTCGCTGTCCAGGAACCGCGGGACGTCCAGGTACGCGCCCACGTTCTGGATGACGACGTACGGCGTGTTGCGCCAGCTGCCCACGGTAATGTCGCCGTAGGGGAGCGCCATGCCCTCCAGCGCCGTGGTGTAGGCGCTGCGGACCACCTCCACGCTCGTCCGCACGGCGTGCGACAGGCCGCCGACGTCCACGGCCGCCAGCCGGCCCAGGTCCGCGCGCAGCTGCTGCGCGATCCGCTGCTGCCCGGCGATGGACCGGTCCGCCAGCCGGGACCGCAGCCCGGCGCGCGGGCCCACGTCCAGGCCCAGCGAGGTCGCCGTCTCGGGAAAGAGCTCCAGGAGCGCGTTGCCGACCTGGTCCAGGATCATGACGGCGCTCCGGTCGGCGTCGGTGGCCGCGGCGGACGGCGGCACGTGGGCGGCGCCGCACGCGGAGAGCAGCGGCAGCGCGGCGATGGACGCGAGGGCGGCCAGCATCTCCCTGCGCGTGAGGAGTCCGTGGGCGGTCGGATCGTTCGGCATCGGTGGATGGCTCGGTGTCGGCGGTGAGGGACCCTCAATGTGGACTCGCTCCCCCGAATGCGACAAGCCTTCCGGCGGATGAGAACCTGCTCGTTGCCGGATCTGGTCGGTGACAAGCGTCCTCGGCGGAGCGGATGATGCCGATTGCGGATCAGCCCCAGCCGAGCGAATGAATTCGCCGCGGGAAAGGCACGAAGTCCGCCTGCGCGGACTGCCCCAGTGAAAGCCGGCCGAGGTGCACCGGAGCAGCCGCATCCGCCTTGTGATGACGGGCCGGCGACGGGTGGCAGCCCGTGTCGGCGGTTGAAGCGTCGCGCAGTCTGCGAGGCTTTCCGCTGTCGTTGCGGCAGGTTTACCCGCTCCGGCCCGCATCATCGGCACGAGCCGACCAGCGGATCCCATCGGTCTCGCGCCTGACGATCGTCCACGCAGCGGGCGCGGCGGATCATCTTGCGCCCAGATGAGGGATCCCGTCATTTGTTCGGACGCGTCCTTCCTCGACTTTCTTCGCCAGCCATCATCCCGGATCATGCCGACACCCGTTCCGGCGCCCTCCCACGAAGACCGGTCCGGAACTGGCTGATGCCGGGTACGATCGCGCGATTCCTGCGCATCGGCATGGCGGCAGTGCGCCTGGGCGCGCTGTATGGCGCCGGCGTGTTCCTTTTGCTGTTGTTGCTCGGTACGTGGACCGGCGAGTGGGCGGGGGCTGCCGGTGTGATCATCTCCAGCTACGCGGCACAGGCCGGCACTCTGGCCGTGGTCGCGATGCTCTTCCTTGCAGCCGCGCGCCACTTTGGCTATGTCGCCCTGTGGCTGCTGCTGGTGGGCGCGTGGTTCGCAGGGCCGATGGCCCGGTGGACGAACCTCGGTGTGATGGCAGGCTTCATCTTCTGGAGTGTGGCCGCGATTCCGCTCTACCTGGTCGGTATGCCCGGCGTTGCGGGTCCACGCCCCCACCGCCGACCCCGGCTGACCGGACCCGCCATCGTGCTCGGCTGCTGGGCGCTGCTCATGGCGCTCGCGCTGGCCACCACGCCGCCCGAGCACCTCTTTATCGCGAGCGCAATCACCGGGAGCTTTGGCGCCCCCCCGGAGCTGCTGCTGAGATTCGCCCGCGTAATCTGGGGTCCGGCTCCGCTGCTGATCTTCTCGGAAACGTTCGAGCGGTGGCGCCGTACGATGATTTCGATCCGGCCGCCTGCCGGAGCTTGAGCCGGCTCCCCCCGCCCCGCGGATCCGGCCCGGCAGGCGAGCTCAGCCAGACCGCGCGCCCGGAGCAGCGCAAGCGGCCACCGCTCCCCCGGACGCCCGTGATTCGAAGCCTCATCTACGACACCCTGATCCTGCGCCTCACCTCCCGGTGGTACGCGGAGGTGCTGCGGCGCGTGCCCGCGGGCGCCGCGCTGCTGGACGTGGGCATCGGCACGGCGGGCGCGCTGCTGGCGAACGCGAACGTCGTGGAGCGAAAGCAGCTGCGCGTGACCGGCCTGGACGTGGACGCCGACTACGTCCAGCGGGCGCGGCGACGGCTCCAGGATTCCGCGATCGCCGGCCGCGTCGAGGTGCGGCTGGAGTCCGTCTACGACCACCGGGGCGGGCCCTACGGCGCCGTGTACTTTTCCGGGAGCTTCATGCTGCTGCCCGAGCCGGAGCGGGCCCTGCGGCACTGCGCCGCCCTGCTGGAGCCGGACGGGCGCATCTACTTCACGCAGACCTTCCAGACGCGGCGCGTGCGCTGGATGGAAACCCTCAAGCCCCTGCTCAAGCGGGTGACGACCATCGACTTTGGACGCGTCACCTACGAGGACGACTTCAGGGCACAGGTCCTGGCGGCCGGCCTGGAGCTGGAGGAGCTCACCGTCCTGGCCCGCCACGGGAGCCGGGCGTCGTGCCTTGCCGTGGCGAGGCGTGGGCATCCGGAGCATGGCGGATGACGAACCGTAACGGGCGACTCGTGGCCGCTGTCGCCGCGGCGCATCGTCAGGCTATGTTGCGCGGGAGCCAGAATCGATGACCCTGAGACCCGATCCGTGACACCCGTCGTCAGCGCACTGCTCATCGCCAACATCGCCGCGTTCATCCTGCAGCGGACGCTGCCGGACCTGGCGGACGCGCTCGTCTTTGTGCCGGAGCTGGCGCTGTCGCGCCCGTGGTCCGTCGTGACGTACATGTTCCTGCACGGCGACCCCATGCACCTGCTGTTCAACATGATCGCGCTGTTCTTCTTCGGGCCGCGCGTGGAGGAGCGCATCTTCTCGCGGCAGTTCGCGATCCTGTACTTTTTGAGCGGAATCACCGGCGCGCTGCTGTCGGTGATCTTCGCGCCGGGCTCGGCGATCATCGGCGCCTCGGGCGGCGTGTTCGGCGTGATGCTGGCGTTCGCGTGGTTCTGGCCCCACGAGCGGATCTACATCTGGGGCGTCGTGCCGGTGCCGGCACGCGTGCTGGTGATCCTCACCACGGTGTTCGCGCTGT
>NZ_DASURI010000882.1:0-2135 GCF_036280135.1 Longimicrobium sp. | reverse complement strand
CGCGGCTTCCGCATCGAGCCGGGGGAGGTGGAGGCGGCGCTGGCGGCGGACCCGCGGGTGCGCGAGGCGCGGGTGGTGGCGCGCGGCCCGGCTGGCGACACGCGCCTGGTGGCGTACGCCGCCCCGCGGCCCGGGGCGTCGGCATCGCCCGGGGCGCTGCTGGACGGCCTGCGGACGCGGCTGCCGGACTACATGGTCCCCGCGGAGCTGGTGCTGCTGGACGCGCTCCCCCGCAACGCCAACGGCAAGGTGGACACGCGCGCCCTTCCCCTCCCGGACCGCGGGGCGCGGACGGCCGGCGCGGCACCCCGCACCCCGCACGAGGAGCTGGTGGCGGGGATCTGGGCGGAGGTGCTGGGCATGGCGGACGTGGGCGCGGACGAAAGCTTCTTCGCCCTGGGCGGCCACTCGCTCCTGGCCACCCGGGTGGTCTCGCGGGTGCGCCGCACCCTGGGGGTGGAGGTGCCCCTCCGCGTCCTCTTCGAGGCGCCCACCGTGGCCGCCTTCGCCGCGCGGGTGCAGGCCCTGCGGAGCGCCGCCGGCGCCGCGGGCGAGGCGCCCATCCCCCGCGTGGCCCGCGGGGGGCCGCTGACCCCGTCGTACGGGCAGCGGCGCCTGTGGATCGTGGACCGGCTGGAGCCGGGGAGCACGGCGTACGTCATGCCCGGCGCCGTGCGGCTGCGGGGTCCGCTGGACGTGGCGGCGCTGGGCCGCGCCCTGGACGCCCTGGCGGCCCGGCACGAGCCGCTGCGCACCCGCTTCGACGAGCGCGGCGGCGAGCCCGTGCAGGTCATCGACCCGCCGTCCCCCGTCCCCCTGCCCGTGGTGGACCTGGGCGCCCTCCCCGCCGCCGCGCGCGAGGACGGGGCCCGCCGCGTGGCCCGGGCCCGGGCGCGCCGCCCCTTCGACCTGCGCCGGGGGCCCCTGCTGCGCTGCACGCTGCTGCGCCTGGGGCCGGACGACCACGTGCTCCTGTTCACCCTGCACCACGTGGTGACCGACGGGTGGAGCATGGGCGTGCTGGTGCGCGAGCTCTCCGCCCTGTACGCGGCCGGCGGCGCCGCGGACGCGCTTCCCCCGCTCCCCGTGCAGTACGCGGACTTCGCGGCCTGGCAGCGCGAGACGCTGGCCGGCGCCGCGCTGGAGTCGCGGCTGGCGTACTGGCGGGGGCGGCTGGCCGGCGCGCCGCCCCTGCTGGACGTCCCCACGGACCGCCCGCGCCGCGCCGGGACGGACCCCCGGGCCGGGCGCCACGCCTTTGGCCTGTCGCCGGAGCTCACGGAGGCGCTGCGCGCCCTGTCGCGCCGCGAGGGGGCCACGCTGTTCATGACCCTGCTGGCGGCGTGGCAGGGCGTCCTGGGCCGCTGGGCGGGCGAGGACGACGTGGTGGTGGGCACGGCCGTGGCGGGGCGCGCGCGGGTGGAGCTGGAGGGGCTGGTGGGCTTTTTCGTGAACATGCTGCCCCTGCGCGGCCGCCTGGACGGCGATCCCACCTGGGCGCAGCGGCTGGCGCGGGTGCGCGAGACGGCCCTGGAGGCGTACGCCCACCAGGACGCGCCCTTCGAGCGGCTGGTGGACGCGCTGGCGGGGGAGCGCAGCCTGGCCCACGCGCCCCTCTTCCAGGTGACGTTCGCCCTCGTGCAGGCGGGGGCGGACGACCGGCTGCGGCTGGACGACGTGGAGGCGGAGCCGTTCGCGGCCGGCGACCCCGGCACCCGGTACGACCTGGAGCTGGAGATGGTGGACGGCGGCGGCCCCCTGGGGGGAACGCTGGCCTTTCGCGCGGCGCTCTTCGACCCCGCCACGGCCGCGCGGATGACGCGGCACCTGGAGACGGTGCTGCGGGCCATGGCCGCCGATCCCGCCGCCCGCGCGTCGCGGCTGTCGCTGCTGGACGACGGGGAGCGGGCGCGGGTGCTGGACGGGTGGAACGCCACCGACGCCCCGTATCCCGCCGTGTCGCTGCACGGTCTCGTGGCGCGGCAGGCGGGGCGCGCGCCCGGGGCGACGGCCCTCGTCTTCGAGGGGGACACGGTCTCGTACGGCGAGCTGGAGCGCCGCGCCGGCCGGCTGGCCCGCCGCCTTCGCCGCCTGGGGGTGGGCCCCGAGACGCGCGTGGGCGTGTGCGCCGAGCG
>NZ_DASURI010000881.1:0-5164 GCF_036280135.1 Longimicrobium sp. | reverse complement strand
CAGTTCCTGGCCCGCGAGCGCACGCTCATCGACGAGGCGTGGCCCGGCGACGTGATCGGCATCCACGACCGCGGCAACCTGCGCATCGGCGACACGCTCAGCGCGGACGGCGACCTGGAGTTCGCGGGCATCCCGCGCTTCAGTCCCGAGCACTTCGCGCGCATCCTCATCACCGATCCCCTCAAGCGCAAGCAGCTGGACACGGGACTGCAGCAGCTGTCCGAGGAGGGCGCCGCCCAGGTGTTCTACGCCGAGTCCATCACGGGCCCGGCCCCCATCGTGGGCGCCGTGGGCAAGCTGCAGTTCGACGTGCTGCTGCACCGGCTGGAGCACGAGTACGGCGTGCGGGCGCGGCTGGAGCACATGAACTACGTGGCCGCGCGCTGGGTGGTGGCCCCCAGGGCCGAGGTGAACCGGCTGGCCGGCGGGCACGGCCGCATGCTGGTGTACGATGCCAAGCAGGCGCCGCTGGTGCTGTTCGACAGCGAATGGACCATGCGCACCACGATCGACCGCGAAAAGGAGATCGCCTTTCACGACGTGGCGCCGTAACCGATCGGCATCGGTGGATGGTGGATGGATGACGAACGGGGTGCCTTCCGCGTGGAAGGCACCCCGTTTTGCTTCTGCAGACCGGTCCTGGTGGATGCCGGTCAGGGACAGTTCATGCTCTCGTAGTTGCAGTCGTTGGTCTGCACGTTGTCCGTCCACGTGTGGAAGTCGCAGGCGCCGGTGCCCGAGATGACCACGTCCAGGTGCCCGCGCACCGTGCCGCGAAGCGCGGCGGTCTGCTGGGGCGTGGTGGCGAACGAGTTCACCTGCAGGTCGTCGAGCTTGAGCTTCTTCATGGCATCCTCCCCTGCGTTGGGTACAAGAGGGTGTCCGGGCGGCGATGTCCAAGGTAAGCGCCACGTTTTCGGACAGTGTTGGCGCGGATACCATAGCCTTCGCGGCCGTGATCCACAATAGCCGACTGATTGTGGTGGATCATCGGTTTATGTATGGCCTGGATTCCTGCTCGAGTTTCGCGTACAGGGATTCACGGAGCGGGAGGAGAAAAGCGATTCCGTTGGATTCCGTTGGATTCCGTTGGGCGGGGTCAGCCCGTTTCGGGCCAGGGTGGCGACGGTTCGGGGGCGATGAAACGGACATCCTCACCCGGAGGCAGCGGAGTCAACGGTGAAACGCCGGTGACTCCGCTGGCCTCCGCATGCTCCCCTACGGCATCACGGATACGGCGTGCCGGGGTCGGTGGGCGTGCGGGGCTCGGGCGTGCTGGCCGCCGCGGGGCCCACGGTGACGGTGCCCGTCATCCCCGCCGCCTGGTGCGGGTTGCAGTGGTAGTTGTAGGTGCCCGCCGCCGCGAACGTGTGCTCGAACGTGGCGCCCTCGCCCAGGCCGGCGCTCTGCCAGGCGCCGGCCGGCGCGCCCGCGTCGGGGGTGACGGTGTGCGAGCCGCCGCCGTTCACCCAGCGCACGGTGCCGCCGGCGGGAACCGTGATGGCGTTGGGGGCGAAGCTGGTGCCGCTGGCCGTGATCTCCACGCCGCGTTTGAGGGTAAAGGAGGCCGCCGCCGTCTGCCCGGCCGTCACGGTGACGGTCCTGCCCTCGCCGTCCGCCGCCGCGGCGGTGATGAAGCCGGCCGGCAGCGTGACCTTCACCGTGCGGGACCCCGTGGGCACGTTGGCCACCTGGTACGCGCCCGAGGCGTCCGTGGTGGCCGTCCCCGCGCCCGACACGCTGACGACCACGCCCGACATCCCCGTCCCGTTCGCCGACACCTGGCCGGACAACGTGCCGAACTGCGGCTCCGTCCCGCCGCCGCCGCCTCCACCCCCGCCTCCTCCGCCTCCACCCCCGCCCGAGCAGCCGGCCAGCACCAGCGCCACGCTCGCGATCGTCCAACCACGCCTCGTTCTCATCGCGCGTTCCTCCGTCGCAGGTGATGGGACCCATCGCCCCGCGTGCACGGGCGCGCCGCCGGCGTGGTTCCCGCCCGCCGGAGGGGGCAAGACGGGCTCCCCGCGCGCGCCGTGGACCACGGCGAAGGCCACGCGTTGCGGCGCATCGACTTACGTGAATCCGGATTTTAAGCGCATGAAAAACAGGGTGTCTCGTGGCGAGACATCCTGTCGTTCTCCGGGGCAGGCAGGCGCCTTCAGCCCGGATCGGGTACGCCCGCCTGATTGCCGTGCGCGGGATGGCCTTTACGGAAAATCGCACACGGGGCCTGCGGCCAACGGAGGAAACGGTAAACTGATCGAAAGAAAACCGTTGACTCCGTTGGCCGCAGGCCCCGTGTGGAAATGCAGTTTGTTCTCCGGATCCGCGATTCAGCCCCCGTCGCCGTCCATCCCCCGCACGATGGCGGCGATGGCCTCCGCGTCGGCCGTGGCGCCCAGCTGGGCAAAGTGCTCGGCGCTCTCCGAGAGGACCGCGCGGGCGCCGTCCGCGTCCCCCGTGTCGCGCAGCAGCAGGCCGCGGTCGCGCTGCACGTCCGCCGTCAGCAGCGGGTCGCTGTGCGCGCGGGCGATCTCCAGCGCCGCGTCCAGGTGGGCCGCCGCCTCGTCCAACCGGTCCTCCAGCCGCGCCGCGCCGGCCAGCACGCGCGTGGCGTTGCCCACGCCCGCGGGGTCGCCGATCTCCCGCGCGCGGTCGCGGGCGCGGCGGGCCAGCGACGTGGCCAAGCGCGCGTCGCCGGCCCGCAGGCGCAGCACGGCGCGCTCCGTCTCGGCGATGGCGGCCACGCGCTCGCTCCCCTCGGCCAGGGCCAGCTCGATGCTGCGGCGAAAGTGCCCGTCCGCCTCGCGGTCAAAGCCCAGGTCGCGGTACGAGATCCCCAGGTTGGCGTGCGTCTCGGCGATGCCCAGGCGGTTGCCCAGCCGCTGGTACGCCGCCAGGGCCCGCTGGTAGTAGGTGAGGGCCAGGTCCCGCTGGCCGCGGACGTTGCTCACCACGCCCAGGTTGTTGCTGGCCCGGGCCGAGAACTCCTCGTCGTTCCAGCGCGAGGCGTGCTCCAGCAGCTCCTCGAAGCGCGCCTGCGCCTCGGGCACGCGCCCCGTCTCGAAGAGGATGTTGCCGATGAGGTTCACCACCTCGCCGCCCAGCCGCCAATCGCCGCGCCGGCGCGCCTCGGGCTCCACCGTGAGCGCCACCTGCAGGGCGCGCTCGGGGCGTCCCACGTGCCGGCACGCCGCCGCGTACGCGTAGCCCACCTCCGGCTCCGCCAGCAGGGCCTCGTCCCCCAGCCGGTCACCGGCGCTGGCAAGCACCAGCCACTGCCGCCGCCCGCGAAGTTCGCGGGCGGCCTCGCGGTCCAGCGGCACGGGCGGGGACGTGGACACGCGGGGCGCCTAGTTCCCGCCCGCCAGGGCGTAGCGGGTAAAGCCCTCCAGCTCCGCCCGCACCTCCGTCAGGTCGTGCACCCGCGCGCTGCCGATGCGCTGCCACGGCTGCCCCGGCTGCTCCTGCCGCCACCAGCCGAAGTCGAAGTCGTCGTCGTCGCCGTCCACCTCGCCGTCGCCGTTGTAGTCGGGGTTGGCCCGGCCGTAGTCCACGCGCAGCTCCGCGGGCTCGTCCGGGTCAAAGCGCAGCCCCGCCGGCTGGAACTCGAAGTTGAAGTAGCCCGTGTCCACCACCCGGATGCGGATGGTGACCGTGTCGCCGTCGCGGAACGCCGTACCGTTGGGCCGCCGCAGGAGCGAATCGTCGTCCAGGCGAAAGCGCAGGCACTCCTCGCCGTTCACGTAGTCGATGCGCACCTCGGCGTCCTCGCCCTTCACGGCCACGAACGACGTGTCGTACGTCTCCAGGTGCGGGGTGTCGGGCCCCGTCCGCAGAAAGACGAGGTCCTCGCCGGGGACGAAGTCGTCGTCGCCGGACGGGTTCTCGCAGGCGGCCAGGGCCGCGGGAAGCGCCAGCAGCACGGCCAGGCGCGCGAGTCGGTTGCTCAGCATGGTCTCACTTCAAGACGGATGGACGGCGTGGGATGCGGATACCCGTTCCGCCAAGGGGAACGGGCAACGCCCGCGCCGCGCCAAAACCCGCGTGGTTGCTCGATGTCCGCCCGCCCGGCCTGTACGGCGGCGGGACGGGGTGTCTCATTCCGGTACATCCGTCCCCTCCAGCAGCCGGTACAGCCGCGACCGGCTGATGCCCAGCCCGTCCGCCGCCGCGCTCTTGTTGCCGTCCACCCGCTCCAGCATGGCGAACGCCGCCGCGCGCTCGATCTCGTCCATGGTGGCGGGGAAGGGCAGCACGCCGTCGCCCCCGTCGCCGCGCGCGGGGACGGGCGGCCCGTGGAACAGGTCCTCGGGGCGGATGGGGCCGTCGCTCAGCAGCAGGGCCCGCTCCAGCCCGTTGCGCAGCTCGCGGACGTTGCCGGGCCACGTGTGCCCCAGCAGGGCACGCCGCAGCTCCGGCGTGAGCGTGGGGACGGGCATGCCGTACTGCCCCGCCAGCGTGCGAAGAAAGTGCTCCGCCAGCAGCAGCACGTCGTCGCCGCGGCCGCGCAGGGGCGGCAGGTGGATGGGGATGACGCTCAGCCGGTAGTACAGGTCTTCGCGAAACCGGCCCTCGCCGCACCGCTGCTCGAGGTCGGCGTTGGTGGCGGCGAGGACGCGGACGTCCACGTGCTGCGGGCGCGTCTCGCCGACGGGCATGATCTCGCCCTGCTCCAGGAACCGCAGCAGCTTGGGCTGCACGTCGGCCGGCAGGTCGCCGATCTCGTCGAGGAACAGCGTGCCGCCCGCGGCCGTGCGCACCAGTCCGGGCTGATCGGTCAGCGCGCCGGTGAAGCTGCCGCGGCGGTGGCCGAACAGCTGGCTGTCGGCGAGTTCGCGGGTCGCGCTCGTGCAGTTGTACGGCAGGAACATGTTCGCGCGCCGCGGGGAGCCCGCGTGGATCGCGCGTGCGACCAGATCCTTGCCCGTGCCGGTCTCGCCCTCGATGATCACCGCCGCCTCGGTAGGCGCGACACGCTCGCACAGCGCGAACAGCTCGCGCATCGCGACCGAGCGCCCGAGCAGCGCGCCGAACCGGTCCTGCTCGGCGAGCCGGATCTCGAACGGCTCGTCGAAGATCCGGAACCGGATGCGCGTGCCGCCGAGCTCGATGATCGAGCCGTCCTCGAGGCATGCCTCGCGGGTGCGCGTGCCGCCGACGC
>NZ_DASURI010000880.1:0-22914 GCF_036280135.1 Longimicrobium sp. | reverse complement strand
GCGCGGCGCTCCCTCAGGATGACGCTCCTGGGTTCCATCGAAAGGCAGGTGTGGCAACACACTCCGAGCAGGATCCCGCGGATGCAGGATCCTGGGCGCCGACCGAAGGATCTCGCCCGCCGTGCACGGAGTCAGCGTGTTGGCTGAGTCCGTGCCACCCAGGGCAGATCCTTCGGTCGCGCCCGGAGCCCGGTGAACGGGCCCGGTCTGCGCGGGCGCTCCCTCAGGAAATTAAATCAACTCGACGCGGGTCAGCCCGTCTGCCCGGACGATGCATTGTCGGCCGGGATGCGGCGCAGCACGAGCAGCGAGCGGCCGGGAAGCGGCAGGGCGGCGCCCGTCTCGTGCACGTCCGGCGCCTGCTCGGCGGCGGAGCGGGCCGTGTCCAGCGACACTTCCCATCGCGCGGGCTGCGGCGTTCGGGGCAGCACGAACTCCACCGTGTCTTCGGCCGCGTTGAAGAGGAGCAGGAAGCTGTCGTCGGTGACGCGGTTGCCCTCGTCGTCCCACTCCATCAGGGCGTCGCCGCCCAGCAGCATGCCGAAGCTGCGGACGAAGTTCGTCCCCCAGTCCTCGTCGTCCATCTCCTCGCCGTCGGGACGCAGCCACTTGACGTCCTCCAGCTCGGAGCCGCGGATCTTGCTCCCCTGGAAAAACTTGCGCCGGCGAAAGATGGGATGCTCCCGGCGCAGCTTTGCCACCAGGCGCGTGAACTCCAGCAGGTCCTGGTCCTTGTCCTCCAGCTCCCAGTCCACCCAGGAGATCTCGTTGTCCTGGCAGTACGCGTTGTTGTTGCCCCCCTGCGTGCGGCCCATCTCGTCGCCGCCCACGATCATGGGCACGCCCTGCGACAGCAGCAGCGTCGCCAGGAAGTTGCGCTTCTGCTTTTCGCGCTGGTGGACGATGGCGGGATCGTCCGTGGGGCCCTCGACGCCGAAGTTGAGCGACCGGTTGTGCGACTCGCCGTCGCGGTTTTCCTCGCCGTTTTCCTCGTTGTGCTTTTCGTTGTAGCTCACGAGGTCGTTGAGCGTGAACCCGTCGTGCGCCGTGACGAAGTTGATGCTGGCGTACGCGTGCCGGCCGTCGTCCCGATAGAGATCGCTCGATCCCGTCAGGCGGTAGGCCAGCTCGTCCACCGTGCCCTCGTCGCTGCGCCAGTAGCTGCGGACGGTGTCGCGGTACTTGCCGTTCCACTCCGTCCACAGGACGGGGAAGTTGCCCACCATGTAGCCGCCCAGGCCAATGTCCCACGGCTCGGCGATGAGCTTGACCTCGCTGAGCACGGGGTCCTGGTGGATGACGTCGAAGAACGACGACAGCCGGTCCGGGCCGTGCTCCTCGCGCGCCAGGGTGGAGGCCAGGTCGAACCGAAAGCCGTCCACGTGCATCTCCTGCACCCAGTAGCGCAGGGAATCGTTCACCAGCTTGAGCACCTGGGGGTTGCCGGCGTTGAGCGAGTTGCCCGTCCCCGTGAAGTCCATGTAGAAACGGGGATCGTCGCCCACCAGGTGGTAGTAGGTGGTGTTGTCGATGCCCTTGAACGACAGGGTGGGCCCCAGGTGGTTGCCCTCGGCCGTGTGGTTGTAGACCACGTCGAGGATGACCTCGATGCCGGCGCGGTGCAGCGCCTTGACCATGTCGCGAAACTCGCGCACCTGGCCGCCCCGGTCACCGCTGCCGCTGTAGCGCGCGTCGGGCGAGAAGTAGTTGAGGGTGTTGTACCCCCAGTAGTTCGCCAGCCCCTTTTCCAGCAGGTAGTTGTCGTCCACGAAGTCGTGCACCGGCAGCAGCTCCAGCGCCGTGACGCCGATGGACTGCAAGTGCTGGATGACGGCCGGGTGCGCCACGCCGGCGTAGGTGCCGCGCAGCTCCTCGGGCACGTCGGGGTGCTGCATGGTGAGCCCCTTGACGTGCGCCTCGTAGATGACCGTGCGGTGCCAGGGCGTGCGCAGGGGGCGGTCGCCCTCCCAGTCGTACGTGTTGTCCACGACGACGCCCTTGGGAATGCCGGCCGCGCTGTCGCCCTCGTCACGTCCGCCCAGGTCGCCGTCCGGGTTGCCCAGCGGGTAGCCGAAGACGGGCTGCGTCCAGTCCACCTTGCCGGCGACGGCCCGGGCGTACGGGTCCAGCAGCACCTTGAACGGGTTGAAGCGCAGGCCGTTCCGCGGCTCGTACGGGCCGTCGACGCGAAAGCCGTACAGCTGCCCGGGCTTGAGGCCGCGGACGTAGCCGTGCCACACGTGCGCCGTCACCTCGCGCAGCCGGGCCCGCGCCGTTTCCACGGTGGGGTCGTCCGCGTCGAACAGGCACACTTCCACGGCCGTGGCGTTCTGTGAATACACGGCGAAGTTCACGCCCTCGCCGTCCCATGTAGCCCCCAGCGGGGAGCGTCTCCCCGGCAGCACCTCGATCTCCAACCGCGCCTCGCTTTGACTGATGCCTGATTGATCCGATGACCCGGCCGGCGTCGGGGCAAGGCTGGTGCCGTTGTTTTTTCACGCAGAGGGAGCAGAGGCAGCAGAGTACCCCGGTCTCAGCACGGGATGGTGTACTCTGCTGCCTCTGCTTCCTCTGCGTGAGAAAATCTGTTGCCGTTCCTTACGCGATGCGCTTGGAGATGCGGGCGCGGACGCTGGGGACGGGCTCGCCGTCCGCCGCGGGGGGCGACTCACTGACGTCCAGGCGCACGCTCAGGCCGGCCTCGGTGGCGGCGCGGATGGCGGCGTTGAGCGCGGTGGCGGAATCCACCACGGCGTCGGCCAGCGGCTTGATGCGGGCGATGGTCCCGCCCAGGTCGTCGGACATCTGCGATCCGCCTCCGTGGTTTAATGGGCCGATACGTGCGTGACCGGGGCGGCTGCACGATGCACGCCGGAAAGGAGGAACTGCGGGGGACAGGTTACAAGAGACAGCCGGCAACAGCGTGGGACATCCGCCGATCCCGACGTACGTCGATTCCGCCGTGTCTCCCGGCTGTACAACGAAAGACGCGGAGCGCGAGAGAATCTCTCCGCGGCTCCGCGTCTCCTGCGTGAGCAAGCTTTTATCCGTCCGGCCGGCTCGAACGATCAGGCGCGGCGCTTGAGATTCTCGTGGGTGAGCACCACCGGGTCCGGGGGCGTGCTGCCCAGCAGGTCCAGCAGCGACGTCTGGTAGCGCTGGTCGCTGGGCACCTCGTGACAGCGGCGGCAGCGCGCCTCGTACGCCTCGCTGCCGCCCACCTGGATCTGCGGGCCCTCGTACGGCGCCGGCTCGCCATCCACCAGCCGCTGGTTGCGCGTGGCCGGGTTGCCGCACACCACGCAGATGGCGTGCAGCTTGTCCACCGTCTCCGCCACCGTGAGCACGCGCGGCATGGGCCCGAACGGCTCGCCGCGAAAGTCCATGTCGATGCCGGCCACGATCACCCGCACGCCGTTGTCGGCCAGCAGGGTCATCACGTCCACGATGCCCTCGTCCAGGAACTGCACCTCGTCGATGGCCACCACCTGCGTGTACGGGTGCACGTGCTCGGCCACCTCGGTGGACGAGCGCACGGGCACGGCCTCCACGCCGCTGCCGTCATGCGAGCTGATGGTGCGCACGCCGGCGTAGCGGTCGTCCAGCGCGCTCTTGAACACCTGCACCCGCCGCTGGGCGATGAGCGCGCGGCGCACGCGGCGGATGAGCTCCTCGCTCTTGCCGCTGAACATCACCCCGGTGATGACCTCGATCCAGCCCCGGCCGTCGCC
Organism: Longimicrobium sp.; assembly: GCF_036280135.1. Lineage (GTDB taxonomy): Bacteria > Gemmatimonadota > Gemmatimonadetes > Longimicrobiales > Longimicrobiaceae > Longimicrobium. The sequence goes on along the minus strand of NZ_DASURI010000880.1, from coordinate 19,183 downwards.
GTGGTACAGCGCGATGTCTCTCAAGTGAATGCTGCGTTGGAACCTGCGGATGGGTGGGAGGGCGCGGGCGCGCCGAAGGCCTGCAACTTACCCCGCCGTCCGATGGCTGACAAGCCGCCCCGCACCCGCTCTCCGTCCACGTCCGCGATGCCCGTCCGGCCCCACCCGTCGTGGTTTCCACGCCCGCGGGTTGGACCGTGCGAAAACGGCGAGCCGGCCCTTGCGCGGGAGCCGGCTTGACGCTTCGCGGGCAAGATCCTTCGTCGCCGCCATGGCTCGCGGGTCGGGCGGAATCGCGCGGCGGCTCCTCAGGATGACGCCTCACCCGGATTACACATCAACCGCCGTTACCGGACGGGGACGGGGCGTGGAGGGGAAGGCGGACGCGGAAGGTGCTGCCCTCGCCGGGCTTGCTGGTGAGGTGGATGCCGCCGCCCAGCAGCTCCGCCAGCTGCCGGGTCACGGGCAGGCCCAGCCCCGTGCCGCTCACCCGCGCGTGCATCTCCGTCTCCGCCTGCCAGAACGGCTCGAACACCTTCTGCAGGTCCTCGGGCGCGATGCCGATGCCCGTGTCGCGCACCTCCAGGCACACCTCGTCGCCGCGCAGCTCGGCGCGGAACGCCACCTCGCCCTGCGCCGTGAACTTGACGGCGTTGCCCAGCAGGTTCAGCAGGATCTGCCGCACCTTGCGCGGGTCCGTGTGCAGGGTGACGGGCTCCGCGGGCACGTCCATGCGGAACGCCAGCCCCTTGCCGCCCGCCAGCGGCTCGATGATGGCGCACACCTCGTCCGCCAGCGTGCGCAGCTGCACGGGCTCCACGCCGATGCGCTCGCGCCCCGCCTCCACCCGCGAAAAGGTGAGGATCTCCTCGATGAGCTGCAGCAGGTGCCGCGCGGACAGGCGGATTCGCTCCACCTGCGCCGCCGACGCGCCGGGGATGGGCTCCGGCACGCCCATCAGCAGCAGGTCCGCGTAGCCGATCATGGCGTTGAGCGGCGTGCGCAGCTCGTGGCTCATCGTCGCCAAAAAGCCGCTCTTGATGCGGTTGGCCTCCAGTGCCTGCTCGTACAGCCGCGCGTTCTCGATGGCCACGGCGCCCATCTGCGCCAGCTGCACCAGCACGGCCTCGTCCTGCTCCGTGAAGTCGCCGGCGTAGCGGTCGGAGAGCTGCATCAGGCCCAGGTTGTGGCCTTCCGCGCTCACCAGCGGCGCCGCCAGCCACCCGCGCATGGGTGGATGCACGGCCGCGTCGGGCCCGAAGCCGTGCCAGCGGGGGTGCCGCTCCAGCTCCGACTGGGTCATCCGCGCGGGGCGGTTGGTCTCGCACACCATGGCGTAGATGCCGGCCCCGGACGGCGCGCCCTCGTAGCCGCCCCACGCCGCGTACTTGTCGGACAGGCTCACCGTGTTGATGGACTGCGCCCACTCGCGGTCCGCCGTCATGCTGGTGACGGCCTGGTGCGCGCCGATGATCTCGCGCGCCTGCTCCGTGAGGATACGCAGGGCGTCGCCCAGGGACGGCGCGGCGTGCACGGCCAGGCCGGCGCGGGCCAGGGCCTCCACCTGCTGCCGGGCGCGCACCTGCGCCGTCGTCTCCACGGCGTGGACGAGGATGTCGCGCGTGCCGTCCTCGCGCGGGGCCAGGGGCAGCCACACGAGGTTCCAGTACGTGTCCTCCCTCACCCCGCTTCCCCACCGCTCCAGGGGCACGCGCACCTCGGGGTCGGCGAACGGCTCGCCCGTCTCGTACGCCCGGTCCAGCGCCTGGTACAGCCCCGTATCGGCGAACTCGGGGAACACCTCGTGAAAGGTGCGGCCCACGGCGTCGGGCTTGCCCACGGACGTTTCCCACGTGGGGTTCACGAGTGTCACGCGGTGCTCGGGGCCCGAGTACAGCGCCATGACGGCCGGCGCGCTCTCGAACACCTCGCGCAGCAGCCGGCGCTCCTCGCCCACCTGCCGCAGCAGGGCCTCGCGCTCCTCGCGGGCGCGGACGGCGTCGTCGATGTCGTCGATCACCACCAGCGCGGCCTTGACGTGGCCGGCGGCGTCCAGGATGGGCGCGCCCGTAATGCGCACCCAGGCCAGGGTGCCGTCGCCGCGGCGGTACAGGTAGTCGTCCGGGCCCGCGCGGCGGCCCGTGGCCAGCACGCGGGCCAGGGGGTACTCGTGCCCCTCCACCTGCCGCCCGTCGGGGTGGTACGCCGTCCAGTCGCGGTACGCGTCCACGGACGCGGAGGGGAGCACGGGATGGCGAAAGATCTCCTCCGTGCGCCGGTTGCCCGCGACGATGCGTCCGCCCGGCGCCTGGGCGATGACGATGCCCACCGGCGCGTGGGCGATCACGGCGGCCAGGCGGGCCCGCTCGGCGTCCAGCTCCAGGTTGGCCGTCTGCAGCTCGTCGTTGGCCACCTCCAGCTCCACCTGTGCCTCTTCCAGCTGCGCGGCCTGGGCCTGCATCTCGTCCGCCTGGGCCTCCAGCTCCAGCGCCTGCTCCTCGGCCATCCGCCGCGCCTCCACCAGCTCCGTCACGTCCGCCCCGTGGACCAGGATGCCCTCCACGCGGCCGTCCGCCCCCGCCAGGGGCTGGTAGACGAAGTTGACGAAGCGCTCCTCCCGCGGGGCGCCGGGCGCGCGCTGCAGCTGGACGGGCATCTCCGTCCCCGCGAACGGCTCGCCCGTGCGGTACACCCCGTCCAGCAGGTCGATGAACCCCTGCTCCACCACCTCGGGCAGGGCTTCGCGCACGGGTCGGCCCACCACGTCGCGGTGGCCCACGAGCTGGACGTACGGCGGGTTGGCCATCTCGAACACGTGGTCCGGCCCCCGCAGCGTGGCGATGAACGCCGGCGCCTGCTGAAATACCGTGGCCAGCCGGGCGCGCTCCACCTGCAGCTCGCGCAGCAGCCGCTCCCGCTCGCGGCGGGCGTCCAGCTCGCCCGTGAGGTCGCGCACCTCGATGATGGTGCCCACGGTGCGGCCCCCGTCGCGAATGGGGCTGGCCGTGAACGCCACGGGGTAGAAGTGCCCGTCCCGGTGAACGAACACCTCCTCGCCCTGCTCGCGCATCTCCTGGGGAAACGCCTGGTCGATGGGGCACTCCTCCAGGGGATAGGGCGTGCCGTCGGGGCGGGTGTGGTGGATGACGTCGTGCAGGGCGCGGCCGCGCACCTCGTCCAGCGCGTAGCCCGTGAGCCGTTCCGCCGCCGCGTTCATGTACGTGCACTGCTGCCACTCGTCCATGATGAACAGGGCGAGCGTGGCGTTGTTGCCGATGGCCTCCAGCAGGCGCCGGTAGCGGTCGGCACCCGCGGACGGATCTCGGCCCTCCTCCCCGGGCGGGGGAGACGCGTTGGGTTCAGCGGCGGACAAGGTCTGGCTCCGGCACGTTCAGGATCGTTCAGGTCCGGGCGCGCGGCCCGGGTGCACGTTCTCGGCTCGCGTCTTGTCGTCCGCCGTTCAGCGCCGGCCCGCGGACGACGCATCGGCGGCGGACGAAATCGCATCGTCCAACGGCACGAGCCGCGGGCACGGGCCCGGCGTGGGGCGCGTGCGCGGCTCGGTGCGGATCCGCGGACGGAGGGGCGGCCGTCAGCGCTTCTTGTTGCGGCGCTCGAAGACCACTTCCTCTTCCAGGATCATGTAGCGGATCATGCGCTCGCGGGCTTCGGGGAACGCTTCGGCGCGGTCGCGAAAGCGGTCGTTGCTCACGATCACGCAATCCAGCTCGCGGGCAAAGGCGAGGATGAAGTAGTCCGCGTCGGTCCCGGCGGGAGCCTGGCGGATCTTGCCTTCCTCCACGCGCCGCTCGTAGCCCTCCTTGTCGTCGATCTGGTGGCGGAGGGCCGCGTCGGCCACCACGATGGGGTCGTAGCCCTCCTCCATCAGCTTCTTGACGACGAGGACGATGTTGTGCAGCCGGGCTTCCTCGCCTTCGCTGCTGTGGGCCACGTTGCTGCCGTCCACGATGGCCCGGGGCAGCTCCTCGCCCTCGGTCGGTTCCTGTCGCTCGTCGTTCTCCGCCATGTGCCGTCCCGTCATGATGTCGCGCGTGGCCCGCCGGTGCGGGACGCCTGTTCCTAGCACACGGGGTGCCAGGGGAGTGCGGAAGTGCGGAAGTGCGGAAGTGCGGAAGTGCGGAAGTGCGGAAGTGCGGAAGTGCGGAAGTGCGGAAGTGCGGAAGTGCGGAAGTGGTTTCGCGCGACGGCGGGCGGATGTGCGGGGTGGCGGGCGCGGAGAGCGCCCCCACCGGGCTCGCGGATTCTGATCCGGTGACGGCACTCCCCCAGCCGGAGCGAATAAATTCGCCGCTGGAAAGGCACGAAGTCCGCCTGCGCGGACTGCCCTAGCGGAGGTCGGCTCGTGTGCACCAGGGCGCCCATCGAGCCGTTGAAGCCTCACGCAGTTTGTGAGGCTTTCCGCGGTCGTTGCGGCGGCTTCAGCCGCCCCGGCCCGATGGCGAGCCTCACCGGATCGTATCCGCGAGCGGTATCATCCGCCGGGGCTGGATGCCCGTCCTGCGCACGGTCCCCGCCCCCACGCGGACCCACTTCCGCACTCACGCACTAACGCACTCACGCACTTTTCGCCAAGCGGGCCTTGAGCCACTGCGCGGCGTAGTCGATGGCGGGGGGCGGAAGGATGTGGCCGGCGTTCCACCACTTGAGCTCCTTGGGCTCGCCGGCCGCATCGAACAGGCGCTGGGCCTGGTCCGGGGTGATGGTGCGGTCGCCGGTGCCGTTCACCATCAGCAGGGGGCGGCCTCGCAGCTTGCGGACGGCGCGGACCGGATCCGCCACGGCCCGCGCCACCGTGCTCAGCGGCGTGCCCGCGGGCAGATCGCCGCCGGCGGCCAGGGCCACGGCACGCACGGCGGGATCGTCCGCGGCAGCCATCACGGCCAGGAACGAGCCCAGCGAGTAGCCCGCGATGGCCGTGCACCCCGCGTCGATCTCCGGCCGCGCGCGCAGGTAGCCCAGGGCCAGGCGGCACTCCTTGAGCGCGCCGCGCCACAGCCCCACGAGGGCCAGCGGGTTGCGGGCGGCCTGCGCCTGCAGCGGGTCGGCGCGGGTGCCGTGCAGCGGCAGGTCGATGGACAGGCTGGCGATGCCGTGCCGCAGCAGCGACCCGCCCACGCCCTCGGCCACGTGCTCCTTGCGCGACGAGTAGCCGTGCAGCAGCAGCACGCCCGGCGCGGGGTTGGGCTCGCGCGGCAGGAGGAGGATGGCGGGCACGGCCTCGCCGCCCGCGCGGAACTCCAGCACGATGCGCCGCCCCGCGGGCACCGCTTGGTCCGAATGCGTCGTCTGATGGATGCGCGTCTTCATGCCCCGCTGGCGGGCAAGATCGCTGCCGCCGCGCCCTCAGCCGTATCCGCTTGCATCAGATGCGCTTGGGCCGATGCGGAACAGCCGGACGCAGGAGGTCGAGCATCGGTCGGATGGGTCCGGCATCGAGCCCCGGCGATTGAAATCGCGGCACCGAAAACGTGATGTCGGCCTTCGCCGACAGCTCCTGCCGCGCGCATCGTGCGTGCACCGAGGCAACCCTCGAGCGAATGGGCTCACGCAGGCCCGCCGTTCTCCCCTCTCCGCGAGGAACGAGCGGGGAGGGGCCGGGGGAGGGGCGGGCTGCTGCCGGCGCGGACTGTCCATCACCACGCGCAGTTTCCACCTCTCCCCGCGAAGCGGGGGAGGTCGCGAGCGATCGAGCGGGTGGGGCCCCTCCGCGGGCCGGCAGACAGCCCGCCGGAGTGCGGGATTCGTGATCACCTTCCCCCACGCCGTTTGTGGGGGAAGGCAGGGATGGGGGGCGCCCCGCCCCGCCGCGCTCCATCCTCCCATCGCAGATCTCGCCGCCCCGCCCCCGCCCCACACCCGCAGAAACGATTGCCGCCCCGCCGGGTACCCGGCTATTCTCATCACCCCAATGCCGTTCGCGACCACGCACCGACCATCATGCGTCCGCAACTCAAGTTCGCCGCCGCGCTCGCGCTCCTGGCCGCCTGCGGCGAGGGCCCGCTGGACCCCGGCGCGTTCACGCTCCGGGGCCAGTGGATTGGCCGGGGTTTTCCGTACGAGCTGGCCCTGAACCTGGACCAGGACGGCGCCAACCGCGTGGACGGCGACGGCGAGATCCGCTCGCTGCGGCAGCGGCTGGAGACCGACACCATCAGCCTGGACCCGCTCGTCACCGACACCGTGCTCCTCGACACGGTGATCGTGGACCGCGTGGCCGTGGAGGTGCTGGGCGACTGGGACTACCCGGACTTCGTGCTCACCCTGCGCGCCGCCGACTACGCCGACGCGCAGTACGAGGGCCGGTTCGGCGGCACGTCGCCGGATTCCATCGGCGGCACGCTGCGGGGCTCCGGCTTTCCCGACGTCTCCATCCCCCTCGTCCGCGTGCTGACTCCGTGACCACCAGCATCCCCGTGCGGCTCGGCATCCCGTTGTTCGCGGCGGCCCTCCTCGCGCTTCCCGCCGCCGCGCAGGACACCATTCCCACGCCGGCGCCCGTGGACGTGCCGCAGATGGAGCCCGCGGCACTCTCCCTGGCCGGCAGCGACTGCCAGGGCGTGGCGCGGTACCTGAACGTGGGCAGCGTCTCCGGCGCGCAGCTTTCGCCCGACGGGCGGCAGATGCTGTACCTGACGGCCACGTCCGGCATGCCGCAGGTGTGGGTGGCGCCCGTCCTTTCCTCCGGCCCCGGGATGCCGCGGCAGATCACCTTTGGCGCCAACCGCGTGCAGTTCGCCCGGTGGAGCCCGGACGGGCGGTGGATCGCGTACGGCACGGACCGCGGCGGCAACGAGCGCACGCAGATCTTTCTCCTCTCGCCGGACGGCACGCGGGAACGGGAGCTGACGCCGGCGGACGATTTCTTTCGCCTGTTCAGCGGATGGTCGCCGCGCGGGTCGCGCATCGCGTACGTGAGCAACGAGCGCAACGGCCGCGACTTCGACCTCTACCTGCTGGACGTGGACCCCGACGGCCGCCCCGCCGCGCCGCGGATGGTCATGCAGGGCGCCGGCAACCTGAGCGTGGAGGCGTGGCGCCCCGACGGCGAGGCCGTGGTGCTGAGCCAGGGCCGCGGCGAGGCGGACAACGACCTGTTCCTGCTGGACCTGCGGACGCAGAAGCTCGATACGCTCTTTGTCCCCCGGCAGATGAGCAGCTACCAGGGCGTGCAGTGGACGCCCGACGGCGAGGGCTTCTTCGTGGCGACGAACCACGAGCGCGACTTCGCGGGCTTGGCGCACGTGCACGTGGCCGACCGCTCCATCCACTGGATGCGCGAGCTTCGGCGCGACGTGGAGTCCGTGGCACTCTCGCCGGACGGGCGCTACCTGGCCTACACGGTGAACGAGGACGGCTGGTCGCGGCTCATCATCCACGACCTGGAAGGCAAGCGCGACGTGCAGGTGCAGGGGGAGGTGCCCGGCGGCGTCATCGGCGCGCTGGAGTGGGCTTCGGGCGCGCCGCGGCTGCTGATCGGCGTCTCGGGCCCCGGGCTGCCGGGCGACGCGTGGGTGTACGACGCGCCGTCCAACACCGTCGTCCGGGCCACGGAGAGCACGCTGGCGGGGCTGGATCCCGCGTCGTTCGTCTCCCCCGATCCGCTGGAGTTCGCCAGCTTTGACGGCGAGGTCATCCACGGGCTCATGTACCTGCCCCGCGGGTCCGCGGGCCGGCGTCCGCCCGTGGTGATGATGCTGCACGGCGGGCCCACGGCGCAGGCGCGGCCGGACTTCGACCCCGTCACGCAGTACCTGCTGGCGCGCGGATACGCGGTGCTGGACCTCAACTTCCGCGGCAGCACGGGGTACGGGCAGCGCTTCACGCAGCTGGACAACAAGCGCCTGCGCCCCGACGCCGTGCGCGACATGCAGGCCGCCGTGGAGTACCTGCGCACGGCGCGGCAGGACGTGGACGGAAACCGCGTGGCGGCCATGGGCGGCAGCTACGGCGGATACATGACGCTCGCCGCCGTGGCGCAGCTTCCGGAGTACTTCCAGGCCGGCGTGGACTTCGTGGGCGTGGCGAACTGGATCAGCGGTCTGGAGGACGCCTCGCCGCAGCTCAAGAACAGCGACCGCATCGAGTACGGCAACATCGACGATCCGCAGGACCGCGCGTTCTTCACGCAGATCTCGCCGCTGAGCTACGCGGACCAGATCCGCAGCCCGCTGATGGTGGTCCACGGCGCCAACGACCCGCGCGTGCCCGTGGGCGAGGCGGACCAGATCGTGCGCGCCGTACGCCACCGCCGCGGCGACGTGGAGTACCTGCGCTTTCCCGACGAGGGCCACGGAATCGCCCGGCTGCAGAACCGCATCACCGCCTACCAGCGCATCGCCCGGTTCCTGGACCGCGTGCTGGGCAACGAGGGGATGGTGTGCCGGGGGCGGTGAAGGGCAGTGCGGGAGTGCGGGAGTGCGAAAGACGGGGAGAGATGGTGATCGGTGGCCGCGCTCGCATACAACGTGAGGGCGCGCACCCAGTCGGAGCGGGTGAACCCGCCGCTGGGACGGCGATAAGCCCTGTCTCGCGCCGACGCGCTCTGCGAACAGGGCTTCAACCGCCAACACGGGCCGTCACCCGGCGATGGGTGGGTATCCACCGCGGGATGGTGGCGGTGCAGTCCGCGCAGGCGGACTTCGTGCCTTTCCAGCGGCGAATTCATTCGCTCGGGAGGACGGCGGCCCGGTACGATCCCGATGCGCATCGGCGATCCGCGCGCGGACCGATCTCCGAGCGCGATCCGATCCCATGATCCGCACGGACCGGCGCGGTGCATTCGATGGCGCGGGGTCGGCCGGGGTGTACCTAGACGGCGCGCGGCAGGAGCCGTCCGCGAAGGCGGACATCACGTTTTCGGTGCCGCGAATTCATTCGCCGGGTCGCGGGGCGCGCTTCGGTGCACCTGTCCCGACCGGGCCCGCATCCTCATCTGCCCGAATCGGGATGCCGGTGGTGAGCGGTGAATTCGGGCGTGATTGAATGACAGACGGCGGACGGCCCACCCGTTCCGGAACCAGACACACTGAGGGAGCTTTGCAGATCACCAACCATCGGCTTCGCACGGCCCTGCTCGCGGCGGGGCTCCTGGCGGCCGCGCCCGCACACGCGCAGGACGCGTGGACCGTGCGCGCCGCGGCGCCGCAGGGCCTGAACCGCGCCGACGCGCAGGCCACCACCCTGCGCCACCTGCAGAACCTGATCGCCATCAACACCGAGAACCCGCCCGGCAACGAGATCCGGACGGCCATGTACTTCGACTCGGTGCTGCGGGCCGTCCCCGGCGTGGAGACGCGCATCCTCCGCGTGCCCGAGGACAGCATGCGCGCCAACTTCGTCGCGCGGCTGCGGGCCACCAACCCGCGCCAGAAGCCCGTGCTGGTGATGGGCCACATGGACGTCGTGGGCGCCGACACCACCAAGTGGCAGACGGACGCCTTTACGCCCACCATCCGCGACGGCTACCTGTACGGCCGCGGCGCCATCGACGACAAGGGCATGCTGGCCGCCACCCTCACGGCCCTGGTGCAGCTGGCCGGGCAGCGCGGCCGCCTGGACCGCGACGTCATCTTCTTCGCCACGGCCGGCGAGGAAGGCGGCCCGCTCGTGGGCGTGGACTGGGTAATCGAGCACCACCGCGACCTCATCGGCGACGCGGAGTTCGCGCTCAACGAGGGCGGCCGCATCCGCGTGGCCAACGGGCAGGTGCGCACCGTCAACATCCAGACGACGGAAAAGGTCTACTACGACGTGATCGCCACGGCCCGCGGCACGGGCGGCCACGCGTCCGTCCCCCTGCCCGACAACGCGCTGGCGGCGCTTGCCCGCGCCGTGGCCCGCGTGCACGCCTGGCAGGCGCCCGTGCGGCTGAACGAGACCACGCGGCTGTACTTTCAGCGGCTGGCCACCATCGAGGACGACGCGGCCATGAAGGCCGCCATGGAGCAGATCTCCGCCGCGGGCGCCTCGCAGGCGCAGATCGACGCGGCGGCGGCCGTCCTCTCGCGCGACCCGCTGCACAACGCGGTGCTGCGCACGGGCGCGTCGCTCACGCTGCTCAACGGCGGCTTCCGCGCGAACGTCATCCCCTCGGAAGGACGCGCCACCTTCAACGTGCGCGCCCTGCCGGACGAGGACATCCGCGCCATCGTCCGCGCCATGAACGAGGCCGACGGCGAGGAGCAGGTGGAGTTCACGCTGGACGGCGAGCCCGCGCAGGCGCCGCCCCCGTCGCCCGTGGGCACGGAGCTGTTCCAGGCGATGGAATCCGCCGCGCGGACCATGGCGCCGTCGGCCACGGTAGTGCCGTTCATGTCCACGGGCGCCACGGACGGCGCGGCGCTGCGGGCCATCGGCATCCCCACATACGGCATCCTCCCCATGCCCCTGCCGGACGAGGACGAGCTGCGGATGCACGGCGACAACGAGCGCGTCCCCGTGCCGGCCATCGGCTGGGCCACGGAGTACATCTACCGGGTGCTGCGGCAGGTGGCGACGTGATGTAGGGGAAGTGCCAAGTGCCTAGTGCCAAGTGACAAGTGCCCAGGATCGGATCAGCGGTCCTGGGCACGTGTTTCTCCGCGGTCCCGCGCTTCGTTGCAACCCTGGGGCGGCGGCGCGCATCCAAGCGGAACGCGCGGTGGCCGGCGGATTCTTCGACCGGCGGCCGGGCGATGCTGTTTGCTCACCCTGGAAGGCGAGGTGGATGGTGATGAAGACCTGGTTCAAGACCCTGCTCGTGGGCGCCGCCGTGCTGGGCGCGGCGCCCCTGGCCGCGCAGGACGTGCCGCTCTCCGTCGAGGTGCGGCTGGACGCCGGCATCCCCACGGGCGACGCCGACGACGTGCTGGACCGCGGCGTGGGCTTCGGCGCGCGGGCGCTGCTGGAGCTGGCGCCCACGTTCGCCATCTACGGCGGCTACTCGCGCATGGAGTTCGACGTGGACGAGGATCTGGGCGAAGGCGACGTGGAGGAAGACGGGTTCGAGCTGGGCGGCCGCCTCACGCTGGGCTACGGCCACGGCAGCACGCAGCCGTACCTGCTGCTGGGCGCCCTTTTCCACGAGGACGAGACGGGGCTGGAGGCCGGCTTGGGCGCGGACTACCCCGTGAGCTGGAACCTGTCCGTGACCCCCGAGGTGCGCTACCGCACCATCGAGGACCTGGACTATCTCACGCTCGGCATCGGCCTGCGCTTTCGCCCATAAGCGGAGTCTGCGCATCCTGAACGGGTGATGAGGATCCTCGCCCGCCAAGGAGCGTCGTTCCGGGCCGCCCGAGGCGCGGAGCGCGTCGGCCCACCGCGCAAAGCAGCGTCATCCTGAGGAGCCGCCGCGCAGGCTTTCGTCACGATGGAAACCATGGCGGCGACGAAGGATCTTGTGTCCGAACCACGAGGCCGGCTCCAGTGCCTGGAGCCGGCCTCGTGCCGTGGGCGCCCGATCCGCCGGGCTGATGCACATCGGTTGATTTCGCGATCGACCTTGCCGCGCATCCACCGGGGCTGTTGATTCGCGCGATCCGCATCCGCCGCGCATCCCCACCCGCCGATCCCATGACCCATCCGCCGACGTCTTCCCCGCCCGCACCGGACGCGCATCCGCACCGGTGGCGCATGCTGGTGCTGCTCGCGCTGGCGGAGCTGCTGGGGATGGCGCTGTGGTTCAGCGCCAGCGCGGTGTCGCCGCGGCTGCAGGCGCTGTGGGGCCTGTCCGAGTCGCAGTCGGGGTGGCTGACGGGCGCCGTGCAGCTGGGCTTCGTGGCCGGGACCGCCGCCGCCGCCCTGCTGAACCTGGCGGACCTCGTCCCCAACCGCGCGTACTTCGCCGTGAGCGCGCTGCTGGCGGCCGGCGCCAACGCGGCGCTTGTCGCGGCGGACGGCTACGGACCTGCGCTGGCGCTGCGATTCGCCACGGGCGTGTTCCTGGCCGGCGTGTATCCGCCCGCCATGAAGATGGTGGCCACGTGGTTCCGCTCCGCGCGCGGGCTGGCCATCGGCACCGTCGTGGGCGCGCTGACGGTGGGCAAGGCCACGCCGTACCTGCTGCGCGCGTTTCCCCAGCTGGGATGGCAGCAGGTGGTGCTCGCTGCATCCGCCGGCGCGGTGGTGGCGGCGATCCTCGTGGGGCTGGCGTACCGCGAGGGGCCGTATCCGTTCGCGCGGCGGCCGTTCGCGTGGGGGCTCATCGGCGAGGTGGCGCGCAACCGGCCCGCGCGGCTGGCCATCGCCGGCTACCTGGGCCACATGTGGGAGCTGTACGCGGCGTGGACGTTCGTCAGCGTGTTCTTCGCGGACTACTTCGCCCGGCACGGCGTGGCGGAGGCGGGCGCGGAGGCACGGGCGGGCGTCGTGGGCTTCGCGATGATCGCGGCGGGCGGCATCGGCTCGGTGCTGGCGGGGCGCTGGGCGGACCGGCTGGGCCGCGCGCGCATCACCATCGGCGCCATGTGGATCAGCGGGGCGTGCGCGCTGGTGATGGGGTGGATGCTGCGCGCGCCGGCGTGGCTGGCCGTGCTGGTCGCCCTCGTGTGGGGCGCGTCCGTGGTGGCGGATTCGGCGCAGTTCAGCGCCATCGTCACCGAGGTGGCGCCGGAGCACGCCGTGGGCACGGCGCTCACGCTGCAGACGGCGCTGGGCTTTCTCCTCACCTCGTTCTCCATCGCCGCCGTGCCCCACCTGCGCCATGCCGGCGGCTGGCCGCTCGCGTTCGGCCTCCTGGCCGTAGGCCCGGCGCTGGGCATCGCCGCCATGCGGCGGCTGGAGGCCTCGCGCCGACGTTCCTCGCTCTGACGATCGCGGCGAGCGGACTCGCCAATCCGCCCGTCGTCCGGAACGGCTGATTCGTGCCGCCGCGCCACCGGCGCGGCGGTTCGGGCATCCACCATTTATCGATACCAAAAAGACACAACGTTCTTCATTTCTTTCCATATCCTGCACGGATGTGGATCCTTTCGGCCAGAGACCGAGCGTCAACGCTGGCTCCATGATCCGCTTGCCACAGCTCAATCCAACCCTCCCAGAACCATGATGTCCCAAAAGGGTGGTACGCGCCTTGCGGCCGATTTCCTCCTGCCCTCTCCGATCCACCCTCCCCAGATCGGACACATTTCCCTGCATGCAGGAGGCACCCCATGAGGACCCATCACTCCCTCGCGCTCCTTGTTCCCCTCGCCCTGGCCGCCACGGCCTGCTCGGAGGGACCGACACCTGTCGCGCCGCCCGCGGAGCCGGCGAAGATCGCGGCGGCGGCCGTGCCCGCCTGCGTGGACTTCGAGCCGCCGCTGGCGGCCGGAACCACGTGGGGCGCGACGGTCGGACAGCCGCCGCTCACCTTTGTGCACATGGAGAACGGCATCCGCGTCTACACGGAGAAGTTCTCGCTCTTTGGCGGCGGCACGGCGTACCGCGACGCGCGCATTGGGCTGCCGCCGTTCGTGTTCTCGGCCGGGCAGGCCGCGCGGACGCTGCACATCAACCTGATCTTCGACTTTACGGGGATCGGCTTCACGCCCAGCTCGTACACGTTCGACTACTACGATCCCAACGGCAACAACGCGTACGAGAACCTCAAGATCAACGCGAGCGGCGTGTTCATCGGCGAGCTCAACGCGCCGCCGGCGTCGCTGGGCGGGTCGTTCATCAGCTTCGCGGCGGGGCCGTTCGCCGCGCCGCCCAGCGGTGACTGGGCCCGCATCAAGCTGAGCCCCGTGGTGAACCGCCTGACGGTGGGCGGCCAGGACCTGTGGATCGACCACGTCTGCGCCAACCCCTGAGCCCCTCCGGCGCGGCGGACCCGTCCGCCGCGCCACCTCGTCGCCCGATCCGGTCGGGCCGCCGGACGAACTGGATGCCGGCTACGGCAGGTACGGCCTGACGAATCACACGAACAAGGCTACGGGCGCGATCTAAGGATCTCCTTCACGGGGCAGGGACTTCGCTAATGGGTTGGGTCCTTGCCAAGGCGGGAAGATCCTTCGGGGCCGCACGCATCCGTGCACGGTCGAGTTTGCGAGGGCCCCTCAGGAAAACAACTGCTTTTCCGGATCCGGTAGTATAAAAGCACCGTAAGCGCCCGATAATCGTCCCCTATAGGGTCCGATCGGACAAGACAGGCAGTTCGGACCCTATAGGGAACTACGGGACGCGAGCAGGGCCGGCGGATGCGCTCCGGCGGCCTTGGTCCGTGCACTCGTACGATGCAGATGCGGCGATCAGCCGTCCGCGGAGCCGAGGGCGGCGCCGTGGGTGCGGATGACGTCGCCGTAGAAGCGCGCGCTGCGCTTGGGTGTGCGCGTCTGCGTCTCCAGGTCCACGTGCACCAGGCCAAAGCGCTTGGCGAACCCTGCGCTCCACTCGAAGTTGTCCAGCAGCGACCACGCGAAGTAGCCGCGCAGGTCCACGCCGCGGCGGATGGCCTCGTGCGCCGCGCGCAGGTGGTCGCGGTAGTACGCAACCCGCAGCGGATCATCCACTTCCCCGCCCCGCGCCACGGGCGGATCGTAGAACGCGGCGCCGTTCTCGGTGATGTACAGCGGCACGTCGCCGTAGCGCTCCCGCACCCACACCAGCACGTCCGTCAGCGCGGGCGGATGCACCTCCCAGCCCATCTCCGTGTGCGTGTGCCGATCCTGGCGCACCCGGCCCTCCCGCACGGGCAGGTCCGACGGATCGTCGCGGGTGACGCTGCGCGTGTAGTAGTTGATCCCCAGCCAGTCGATGGGCTCGCGCAGGTCCGCCGCCTCCGCATCCGCGTGCGCCGGCCACGCCTCGCCGAAGATCTCGCGCAGCTCGTCGGGGTAGCGGCCCAGCAGCGCGGGATCCAGGTAGTGCCGATTCATGTACGCCTCCGCGCGCGCCTGGGCGGCAACGTCCTCGGGGCGATCCGACGCGGCGTACTTGGGCTCCAGGTTCACCACGAGCCCGATGCGGTTGCGGCCGATGGAGCGATACGCGCGCACGGCGGCCGCATGGGCGCGCAGCAGGTTGTGCGACACGCGCGGCGCCTCCCACGTGCTGCGGTGCCCCGGCGCGTGCTCGCCCACCATGTAGCCGGCGTGCATCACCACCCACGGCTCGTTGAGCGTGCTCCACATCGGCACGCGATCGTCCAGCGCGCGAAAGACGGTCGTCGCGTAGTCCGTGAACCAGCCGGCGACGTCCGGATTGAGCCAGCCGCCGCGGTCGTCCAGGGCGGCGGGCAGGTCCCAGTGGTACAGCGTCGCGTTTGGAGCGATGCCGCGCTCCAGCAGCGCGTCCACCAGCCGCTCGTAAAAGTCCAGCCCCGCGCGGTTGACCCGCCCCGTGCCTTCCGGAAAGACGCGGCTCCACGAGATGCTGAAGCGGTACGCGCGCAGCCCCAGGTCCGCCATGAGCGCCACGTCGTCGGCCCAGCGGCGGTAGTGGTCGCAGGCCACGTCGCCCGTGTCGCCGTTGTGCGTCATGCGCGGCGTGTGGCTGAAGCGGTGCCAGTTGCTCACGCCCGCGCCGTCGGCCAGGGGCGAGCCCTCCACCTGGTACGCGGACGTGGCGGCGCCCCACAGGAAGCCGTCGGGGAAGCGGATGTCGGTCATCGGATGCGGATCAGGTTCTCAGCGGTGCAGCGAACATCCAGACGGCGCGCCCAAGTCCATCGCGGAAAAGGATGGATCGTGCCGGCAGCGACCCGCCCCTCCCCCGGCCCCGCCCCGCTCGTTCCTCGCGGAGAGGGGAGAACGGCATCGAGCAGATCAGCGCGCGCTCCCCGCGCCGGGTGCAAGAGACCGCTCGGTCTCGGGATCAAAGAAGTGCAGCTTGCCCAGGTCGAACGCCAGCTCCAGCGGCTCGCCGGGCGCGGGGAGCGGCTGCGGGAGCACGCGCGACGTCACGCGGTGCTCGCCGGCCCGCGCGTGGACAAAGATCTCGTTCCCCAGGGGCTCCAGCCCCTCCACGGTGAACGCGCCTGTCCCCAACGGCGCGTCGGACGGGCGGCCGCGCGGGGCGTACAGGCTCTCCGGGCGAATGCCCATCGTCACCGGCTTTCCGTCGAACGCGCGCAGCGGCTGCGTCCACGCGGGCGGAACGGCAAAGCGGAATGCATCGCCGGCCGCCACGAACGCGCCGCCCTGCATCCGCCCCTCCACGAAGTTCATGGCCGGGCTGCCGATGAAGCCGGCCACGAAGCGGTTGGCCGGGTGGTCGTACAGGTGCAGCGGCGCGCCGATCTGCTGGATGCGGCCCTCGTGCAGCACGACGATGCGGTCGCCGAGGGTCATCGCCTCCACCTGGTCGTGCGTCACGTAGACCATGGTGGCGCCCAGCCGCCGGTGCAGCGCGCTGATCTCGGCGCGCATCTGCACGCGCAGCTTGGCGTCGAGGTTGGAGAGCGGCTCGTCGAACAGGAAGACGGCGGGGTCGCGGACGATGGCGCGGCCCAGGGCCACGCGCTGGCGCTGCCCGCCGCTGAGCTGGCGCGGCTTGCGGTCCAGGATCGCATCCAGTCCCAAAACGCCCGCCGCCGCGCGCACGCGCTGCTCGATCTCCGGCCTGGGGCGCTTTTGGAGCGTGAGCGCGAATCCCAGGTTCTGCCGCACGGACATGTGCGGGTAGAGCGCGTAGCTCTGAAAGACCATGGCGATGTCGCGGTCACGCGGGGCCACGTCGTTCACGCGCCGCTCGCCGATGTGCAGGTCGCCGCCGGTGATGCTCTCCAACCCGGCGATCATCCGCAGCAGCGTGCTTTTGCCGCTGCCGGACGGCCCCACGAGCACCATGAGCTCGCCGTCCGCCACGGTGAACGTGGCGCCGTCCACGGCCACGAACTGCGTGCCCTCGCGGTACACCTTGCGGACGTTGTTCAGCTGGATGCTCGCCATCGCTTCCGTCGGGTGATGATGATTGTGAGCCGCCACCGCGCGTGCAGGCGGCGGCCGTTGTGCGGGAAGCGAATCGGGCGAGGACGGCGAGCCGTGCACCGTAGCGGAGCGTGTCTCGCCCGCGGAGGGCCCCCTCCCCCCGGCCCCCTGCCCCCGCTTCGCGGGGGAGGGGGAGAACCGCGGTCCCGTGCTCCAGCCGACTCCGCGCGCGGAACTCGCCCTGTCGCCAACCCCTCCCCCGAAGTTGGGGGAGGGGTCGACCGCCGTCGCGAGGAACGAGCGAAAAGGCGGTCGGGGGAGAGGGCCCCCCGTCGCGCAGCGACGGGATTCCGCCCTTTCCGACTCTCTCACCTCTCCGACTTTCCTCCCCTCCCGCTCCTCGCCTCCGCCCGCCGCGCCCTCTCCGCGCCCTACCCCCGCGCCGGCGTGTACACCGGCGCGAAGTCCTCGCCCAGAACCACGTCCACGCGGTGCGTGCCGCCGTCGCGGACGAGGGGGATGCGCAGCGCGCCGCCCGCAGACGCCAGCGCCCGCCCCTCCACTGAGCCGCGAATCTCCGCGCCCGCGTCGCGGGTGACGGCGATCTCGTACGTCGTCGCGCCGTCCGGGAGACGGTAGCGGACGGAGAAGCCGGGCCAGTCGCGCGGGACGCAGGGGCGCACCACCAGCGTGTCGCCGCCCTCCAGCGTGATGCCCAGCACGGACTCCAGCGCCACGCGGAACATCCATCCCGCGCTCCCCGTGTACCACGTCCACCCGCCGCGCCCCACGTGCGGCGCTACCCCGTACACGTCCGCCGCCACCACGTACGGCTCGGCCTGGTAGACGGCCACCTCCTCCGGCGTGCGCCCGTGCGACACGGGGCTGATCATGGCCAGCAGGCGCGCAGCCCGTTCGGTGCGGCCCGCCTGCGCCAGCGCGCGCACGGCCCACAGCGCCGCGTGCGTGTACTGGCCGCCGTTCTCGCGCACACCCGGCAGGTAGCCCTTGATGTAGCCGGGATCGTGCGGCGTCTTGTCGAACGCGGGCGTAAGCAGGCGGATGATGCCCTCCTCCTCCGACACCAGGTGCTCCTCCAGCGCGTCCAGCGCCCGCGCCGCGCGGTCCGCCGGGGCCACGCCGGAAAGCACCGCCCACGCCTGGGCGATGGCGTCGATGCGGCACTCGTCGTTGGCGGCCGAGCCCAGCGGCGCGCCATTGTCGTAATAGGCGCGGCGATACCATCCGCCGTCCCAACCCCGGCCCTCCTCGTTCAGCGACCAGGCGAGCTCGTCGCGATAGGCGCGGTACCGGTCCGCGCGCTCCGCCTCGCCTCGCGCCTCCACCAGCGGGATGAAGTCATCCAGGATGCCGTGGAGAAAGAAGCCCATCCACACGCTCTCGCCGCGGCCCTCGCGGCCCACGCGGTTCATCCCGTCGTTCCAGTCGCCCGTGCCCATCAGCGGCAGGCCGTGCGCGCCGCGGGTGAGGGACCGGTCGATGGATCGGCAGCAGTGCTCGTAGACCGTTCCCCGCTCGCCGGAATCCTCCGGCACCAGGAACGCCTCGTCCTCGCCCTCCTCCAGCTGCCGCGCGGTGAGGAAGGGCGCCGACTCGTCCAGCACGGCGGCGTCGCCCGTGGAGCGCAGGTAGAACGCGGTGATGTACGGCAGCCACAGCAGGTCGTCCGCGAAGCGCGTGCGGATGCCCTTGCTGAGCGGCGGATGCCACCAGTGCAGCACGTCGCCCTCCACGAACTGGTGCGACGCGTGGAGGACGATCTGCCGCCGCGTGAGGTCGGGGTCCAGGTAGACCATGGCGGACGAGTCCTGCAGCTGGTCGCGGAACCCGAACGCGCCGCCGGACTGGTAGAACGCCGTGCGCCCCCAGATGCGGCAGCTCAGGTTCTGGTACGCCAGCCAGCCGTTCACCATCAGGTCCAGCTCCGGCGACGGCGTCTGCACCTGCACGCCTGAGACGAGGTCGGCCCAAAAGCGCGTCACCTCGTCCAGCGCCGCGCCCACGGCCCCCGGCTGCCGATACGCGGCGATGAGCGACCGCGCGGTCGCTTCGTCCTCCGCCTCGCCGAGGAGGAAGGCGATCTCCGCCGTCTGACCCGGCGCGATCTCCAGCGGCACCTGCAGGGCCGCGCAGGGATCCAGCGCCGGGCCGCACTCGCCGCGCAGCCGGTCGCGCTTGCGCAGCGCCAGGGCGGACTGCGCGGAGTTGTACGCGCCCAGGTACGCCCGGCGGCTGGCCGTCCACGCCACGTCCGCGCCGGGCGCCACGGCCGCCGCGAACGCCACGCGGTGCGAGAACTCGCCGCGCCGGCG
>NZ_DASURI010000879.1:0-4729 GCF_036280135.1 Longimicrobium sp. | reverse complement strand
GCGGGGGCCGGGGGTCGGGGGGTGGGGGCCCTCCGCGGGCGAGACACGCTCCGCTGATGTGCATGGTCTGGGTCCTACACCCTCTCCCGCGCAGTTTGCGGGAGAGGGTGGGCGAGTTTTACGAGCCCGGGTGAGGGCCCGTCCGGAACGCGGCTTGCACCCCCGCCCCGCCCTGAAATCGTCCGGACGATGCCGACCAATCCACGCGGAGGACGCGCCCGTGATCGCGTACAGCCAGCACCGTGATGCAGGACCGGCGGATGCGCTCGCCGTGGCGCAGGGTGCGTTCTACGTCGCCACGGGCGTGTGGCCCATCCTGCACATGCGCAGCTTCGAGGCGGTCACGGGCGAAAAGACGGACGACTGGCTCGTGAAGACCGTCGGCGCGCTCATCGCTGTCGCGGGGGCCACGATGACGGTCGCGGGCCTGCGCCGCCGCGTAACGCCCGAGATCGCGATGCTGGCCGCCGGGTCCGCCGCCGCCCTCGCCGCCGTGGACGTGATCTACACGCAGAAGGGCATCATCCCGCCCGTCTACCTGCTGGACGCCGTCGCCGAGGCCGGCCTGATCGGCGCGTGGGCGGCCGCCGCCGCGCGGGGCGAGATCGAGGACTGACGCTCCGCTGATCATCCACCCATCCGCCTCGCCCAAACCTGAGCAGGATCTGTCCCCTGCACCTCTCCCGCTTGCGGGAGAGGTCGCAAGCGCGTCGCGCGGGTGAGGGCCCCCGCCCGCCGACGATCCTCCGCCACCCTGCTCGAATCGGTCCCTGGCTCACCCCTCGCCCGCCACGGACGCTGCGGTGTATCATCCAGCTTCTCCCGGATACGACCCACGATCGACAGCACCGAGGAACGGATGGCGGAATACACGCTGGTGGCGGACAAGACGGGCGAGCTGCGGATGGACGCGGCCGACAAGGAGACGCGTTACGCCGAGCTGATGATGCAGATCGAGGCCACGCTGGCCGGCGAGCCGGACCTGACGGCGGCGATGGCGTCCGTCGCGTGCCTGCTGCACAACGGATTTCCGTACTACTTCTGGACGGGCTTCTACCGGCGGGTTGGGCCCACGCGGCTGCTCGTGGGTCCGTACCAGGGCACGCTGGGGTGCCTGGACATCGACTTTGCGCGGGGCGTGTGCGGCGCCGCGGCCACTCGCCGCGAAACGCTCGTCGTGGAGGACGTGCACGCGTTCCCGGGCCACATCGCCTGCGACTCGGCGTCCGCGTCCGAGATCGTGGTCCCCGTGTTCGACGCCCGCGGCGAGCTGATCGCCGTGCTGGACGTGGACAGCACGATCCCCGCGGCGTTCGACGAGGTGGACCAGCGCTGGCTGGAGCGCATCGTGGCGCTCCTGGCGCAGAAGGAGCCAATGCCGGTGGTGTGGAGGGGATGAGCGTCAGCCCCGGCCAGAGCGACTGAAGTCGCCGCAACGACTGCGGAAAGCCTCACCCCTGGACGGCAAACTGCGCCGTCCAGGGGTGAGGCTTCACCAACGTAGATGATCCGCTATAGGATTGCCGACGAGCACGGACTCGTTGTCCCGGGTCGTTGAAGCCTCACGCAGTTTGTGAGGCTTTCCGCCCTTGTTGCGGCGACTTCAGTCGCTCTGTCTCGAAGGTGGCTGGTGGGTAGGGATTCTCCCCGCCGCGCCTGCCCGGATCAGCCCGCTTGCCCCGCATCGCCCCGCTCCTATCTTCCGCCGCATGTCTCACATCGACCCCTTCCCCGCTCCGCCGACGCCCCCCGGCGCGCCCGCGCGCAGGCTGCCGCGCGCGGTGCGGTGGGCCCTGCGGGTGCCGCTGTTCTACAAGATCCTGCTGGCCAACGCGGCGCTGGTGCTCGTGGGCACCATCGTGGGCAGCATGGTCACGGCGGATTTCGTGCGCCGGCATCCGTCCGCGTCGCTGCTGGACCTGGTGGGCGCGCTGGCCATCGGCGGCATGCTGGCCACCCTGCTCGTCAACGCGCTCATCCTGCGCCTGGCCCTGCAGCCGCTGGACGCGCTGGAGCGCACGGCCGCCCGCGTGCACCGCGGCGACCTGGACGCGCGGGTGCCGCTTTCGCCCGTGGCGGACCGCGAGCTGGACCGGCTGACGCGCACCTTCAACGCCATGCTCGACGCGGCCACCCGCAACCGCGAGCGCCTGCGCGCCGTGGCCGCCACCGCCCTCAACGCGGCCGAAGAGGAGCGAAAGCGCATTGCCCGCGAGCTGCACGACGAGACGGCGCAGCTGCTGGCGGCGCTGCTCATCCGCATCCGCGTGGTCAGGAAGGCCAGCGATCCCGCGGCGGTTTCCACGCTGCTGGACGACATGCGCGAGCAGATCGGCGGCGCACTGGAAGGCGTGCGGCGATTCGCGCGGGGGCTGCGTCCGCCGGCGCTGGACGAGCTGGGGCTCATCCCCGCCATCGAATCGCACGTGCGCTCCATCCGCGCCATCGCCGAGATCGACCTCTCCCTGGAGGCCGATGGCGACGTGTCGTGCCTGCCGCCCGAGGCGGAGCTGGCCGTGTACCGCATCGTGCAGGAGGCGCTGAGCAACGTCATCCGACACTCGGGCGCCCTGCGCGCGGCCGTGCGCGTGGTCCGCGAGCCGGACCGCCTGGTGGTGACGGTGGAGGACGACGGGCACGGCTTCAACGTGCCGGAGGTGCGCGCGGCGGGTGGCGGATTGGGGTTGTTCGGGATGGGCGAGCGCGCCGCGTACCTGGGCGGCCGCGTGGACGTGCAGAGCACCCCCGGCACCGGCACGCGCGTCCGCGCCGAGATCCCCCTCGGCGACCCGGACCCGCCCGTGGCGGTGGAGGAGGAGCGGTGACCGGCAACCCTCTGCTGATGGAGCGGCGCCCCGGCCGGAGCGACTGAAGTCGCCGCAACGACAGCGGAAAGCCTCACAAACTGCGTGAGGCTTCAACCACGTGACTGCGAACCTGGAGATCCGATGCGGCATCCATTCACGCAGTTGTACGTGCACCTCGTCTGGTCCACGTGGAAGCGGGCGCCGCTGATCACGCCGGACCTGCAGCAGCGCCTCTACGCCGTCATCCAGCACCAGGCGTCGCAGCTGGGCGCCGACGTGATCGCCATCGGCGGGATTGACGACCACGTGCACGTCCTCACCCGCTTCCCGACGACGATCAGCATCTCCACCTTTGTCCAGCGCTTGAAAGGTGCCTCTTCGCACTTCGTGACGCACGTCGCGAAGGCGCCCTGCGTCTTCAAGTGGCAGGGTGGATATGGTGCATTCACCGTGAGCAAGCGCGGCGTGCCGACCGTGCGCGCCTACGTGCTGAACCAGGCCGAGCACCACCGGACGGGCACGCTGTACCCGGACCTGGAGCGCACGGAAGGACAAACGGTGCGCTCACGTGGTTGAAGCCTCACCCCTGGACGGCGCAGTTTGCCGTCCAGGGGTGAGGCTTTCCGCAGTCGTTGCGGCGACTTCAGTCGCTCCGTCTCGAAGGCGCCCCTCTGTCGCGAGACGCCATCCTCATCGACCGGCTCCCCGTCGCGGATTCCCGCCTCCCATCCACCGTCCCGTCCCCAACCGGGCGCCGCCTGACCCGTCCACCCCGAATCCGTTCATCCGCCCCGTTGGTGAACGCGATGGCGGGGTGTAGATTGCGGGACCATGACTGTCATCGAGCCATCTCCCGGCCCCGCGCCCGCACCGGCGCAAACGGATCGTCCCAAGCCCCCCGCGGCGGCCCCCTCCAGGCCCACCTTCTGGCAAAAGCTGAGGGGCGGCGAGATGCGCCAGCTGCTGCCGCGCCTGCGGCAGCACCGGGGCAAGCTGCTCATCGCCACCGTCATGCTGCTGGGCAGCAGCGCCGCCGGGCTCGTCTTTCCCCGCATCGTGGGGCGCATCCTGGACTCGGCGTTCGTGGCCGGCAGCCGCGCGGAGCTGGACCGCACGGCGCTGTTCCTCGTCGCGCTGTTCGCCGTGCAGGCCGTGATGAACTTTGTCCAGGCGTACCTGCTGAGCGTCACGGGCGAAAAGATCATCGCGCAGCTGCGGATGGACCTGTTCGGCCACCTGCTGGGGCTGCCGCCGGCGTTTTTCGCCGACCGCCGCACGGGCGAGCTCACCAGCCGCCTGGGCACGGACGTCTCCATGCTGCAGGGCGTGCTCACCATGCACGCCACGGAGCTGTGCCGGCAGGTGCTGATGCTCGTCGGCGCGCTGGTGATGCTCACCGTCACGCACGTCTACCTCACCCTCGTCACCCTCGTCGTGGTCCCCGTCGTCGTGGGGACGGCGTTCTACTTCGGCAAGCTGCTGCGCGTGGCGTCGCAGGGGGTGATGGACCAGGTGGCCGAGGCCAGCGCCATCGCCGAGGAGGCGTTCGCGCAGATCCGCGTGGTGCAGAGCTTTGTGCGCGAGCCGCACGAGCGCGGTCGATACGGCGAGCGTATCGGCCAGTCCGTGGCCGTGGCCCTGCGCCGCTCCGTGACGCGCGCGTTCTTCTTCAGCGTCATCGGGTTCGTGAGCTTTGCCGCGTCCGTGCTGGTGCTGTGGATCGGCGGGCGGATGGTGCTGCGGGGGGAGCTCACGGCGGGCACGCTCGTCTCGTTCCTGCTCTACAGCGCCATGGCCGCCAACGCCGTGGGGGCCATCGGCGGGCTGTGGAGCGCGTACCAGGAGGCCATCGGCGCCGCGGGCCGCGTCTTTGAGCTGCTGCGCAGCCGTCCCAAGCTGCGCGATCCGGATGCGCCCGCCAC
>NZ_DASURI010000878.1:0-3536 GCF_036280135.1 Longimicrobium sp. | reverse complement strand
GTCGTCCTCCTGGATCGCGGCGCGGCCATGCGCGGCGACGGCTGGCGCACGGCCGTGGGCCAGGCGCGGCGCGACCTGCTGGCGGGGGACGGCACCGCGCGCGGCGAGCTCGTGATGTTCGACACCTCCGCCGTCCGCGTGCCGCGCCACCAGGTCACCGCCGCGCTGTTCGACTCGCTGCTGACGGCGAATCCTTCCAACCACCCGTCGGACTACGCGGCCGCGCTGCGCGCCATCCCCGCCAGCGCGCAGGCCCTGCACGGCGCGGACAGCGTGCGCGTGCGGATGATCTCCGCGCTGGCCGACGCCGGGTGGACGCCCGGCCTGGCGCCCCTGCGCCGCGCGGCGTGGCCCGGCGTCGTGGACCTCGCGCGCGTGCCGCTCGCCCCCCCGGCGGCGGACTCGGCCGATGCGGGCGCGCCCGCGCGGACGGCGCTGACGCTGTCGGCATCGGGCGGCGGATTCGCTGCCGCGGCGCTGGGCGCGGCGGGCCTGGAGGGCGGCCGCGCCAACCCGCAGGCGCCGCTCCCGGTGGGCGCTTCGGTGTATCTGGTGATGGAGGCGCCGTCCGCGGCCACCGCACATCAGCTGCTGGAGCGCGCCCGGGCCGGCGCCACGGTCGTCGTCACGCCCGCCGCCGCCACGAACGAGCTGCGGTCCGCGCTGCCGTGGACGGGCGGGTACGGCGTGGCGGAGAACAGCGGCGGGTCGATGTGGTTCGGCGCGGAGCTGGAGCTGGCGGGCGCGGCGGGACGCGTGCAGGCCGGCGCCCCGGCGCAGGGCGCGCGAACCGTGGCCGCGTGGGAGGACGGCCGTCCCGCCGCCGTCGCAAGGCCGCTGGGGAGCGGATGCGTGGTCTTCGTGGGCGCGGAGCTGGAGGGCGGAGACCTGCCGTACCAGGCCGAGTACCCCGCCGCCCTCGCGCGCCTGGCCCGCGGCTGCGCGCCGTCGATGCCCAGCGCGTCCGACGCGCGTCCGCTGGATCCCGGCGCCGTGGCGCTGCTGCGCGGCCGCGGGCCGGCCGCCGTTGCCGCCAGCGCGGTGGGCGCGTCGGAGGCCGGCGTGGCGCTGGGTCGATGGGTGCTCGTCGCCGCGCTGCTGATCGCGCTCGTGGAGACGCTGCTGGCGTACCGGCGGCGGCGCGTGGGGTAAAGACGAGAGGCGAGGGATCGGGATTTCGGGGCAGGGAAGTCGGGATCGTGCCGGCAGCAGCCCGCCCCTCCCCCGGCCCCTCCCCGCTCGTTCCTCGCGGAGAGGGGAGAACCCAGTCCGTGCACGATGGCGAGGTGTGTCGCGCGCGCGGAGGGCCCCCTCCCCCCGGCCCCCTGCCCCCGCTTCGCGGGGGAGGGGGAGAACTGCGGGTCGGGGCGGGGAATCGGCTCCGCGCCGTAGGCGCCGCGGGAAGCCTGGTCTGACGCACGGCACTGCGCCGTGCCCGGACCCGTCGGCGAAGGCCGACATCACGTTTTCGGTGCCGCGATTTCAATCGCCGGGGCTGGGGATCGCCCTGACTGCACGATTTTCGACTTACCGACGGAAGCCGTACCGCTGATGCGCAGGATCCGCTCATGAGCACACTGGTCCAGACGCCGCCGACCGTCGCCGGGCGGCCGCTGCGGGCGCCCTCCGAGCGCCTGATCGGCGGGGTGCGCGCCGCGTGGCGCCGCTCCGTGCTGCTGCGCGCGCTCGCCTGGGCGCCCGCGCTGCTCGCCGCGAGCGCCATCCTGCTCGTCCTCGTCGATCTGCTCATCCCCCTCCGCGCCGTGCTGCGCGAGACGCTGCGCTGGCTGCCGATCCTGCTGGGGGGCGGCGTGGCGGCGTTCGCCATCTACCGCGTCCTCAATCCGCCGCCGCCGCGCCGCTTCGCACTCCTGGCCGAGGAGCGCATCCCCACGCTGGAGAACCGCCTGCTGACGGCGTTCGACCTCGCGGACGGGATGCCGGATGGCGTCGTGGGCCGCGCGTTCGTCGCCGAGGCGGAGCGGCGGATGCAGGCCACGGACGTCCGCGGCGTGGCGCCCGCGCGGGTCAAGGTGCCGGGGATCATCCTGGCATCCGCCATTGTCGTCACCGGGTTGTTCGCGCTCGTCTTTCCGTCCGCGGCGGCGGAGGCGTGGGCGCGCTGGACCAATCCGAAGGACGCGTACGCCAGCAAGTGGGAAGAGGTGCGCGCCGAGACGCTGCCGGCGGTGGAGACGCCGCCCATGCCCCTGTTCGACGAGCTGCGCTGGACCGTGCAGCCGCCGGCGTACAGCGGCCTGGCCACGCAGGAAGGCCGCGGCGACGAGTCCATCACGGCGCTGCCGGGGAGCGTCATCCGCCTGCGCAGCCGCTTTCCGGACCGCTGGGACGGCGTGCGGGCGGCGGCCATCGGCGGGGCGGCGCTGGGCGTGCGCCGCACGGGCGAGGAGTGGGTCGTGGAGTACACCATGCCCGCCGACGCGCGCGGCCTGTCGCTGGAGGCCATGGCGGAGGGCGGCGTGGTCGATCGCCGCGTCGTCCCCCTCGTCCCCCTGCCGGACCAGGCGCCGGACGTGGCGCTCGTGGCGCCGGCGGAGGACATGATCCTGGCCGGCGCCACGGGCCGCGTGACCCTGCGCGCCACCGCCGCGGACGACTACGGCCTGGGCAACTTCGACCTGCACTGGACGCACAGCAGCGGCAGTGGCGAGTCGTACGAGTTCAAGGAGGGCGACTGGGCGTTCGGCCGCGTGGACCGCGCGGGGAAGACGGCCACGGGCGAGCTCGTCATCGACCTCGCGGCCCTGGGGCTGCAGCCGGGCGACATGATGCACATCCGCGCCGTGGCCCGCGACCGCAACAACGTCACGGGGCCGGGGGAAAGCGTGTCGCGCACGCGCATCATCCGCATCGCGCGGCCGGACGAGATGGACCAGGTCAACACCGACGTGGGCCTGCCCGCCGAGCTGCCCAAGGACCCGCTGATGAGCCAGCGGATGATCATCATGATGACGGAGCGGCTGCAGCGCGAGCGGCCGGGCCTGTCGCGCGAGGCGCTCACGTCGCGGGCCCTGGAGATCGCGCAGCACCAGGCGCGGCTGCGGGCCATCGTGGGCGAGCAGATCTACGTCCGCGAGGCGGATGCCGTGCAGTCGCAGGGCGCGGAGCTGCCCACGTTCGTGGAGTCCAGCGGCGGGGGCGCCGGGCACGAGGAGCATGCGGGCGAGGCGCAGGGCGCGCAGGCGGGCGGGCGCCCGTCGCCGGAGGAGATCCTGGAGCAGGCCAGCGCGGCCACGGGCGGCGGCACGGCCGAGGAGTTCGCGCACCGGCACGACGAATCGGCCGTCATCGACGTGAACCGCGACCTGATGCTGCTGCACAACCTGATGTGGAGCAGCGAGCAGGCGCTGGAGGCCGTCCGGCCGGACTCGTCGCTGCCCTGGCAGTACGAGGCGCTCAAGCTGATCCAGAAGCTCAACCAGGCGGACCGCATCTACCCGCGCGGCGACGTGCGCGTGGACCCCGTGAACGTGGCCGAGGCGCGCGGGCAGGGAAAGATGGAGAACGTGGGGCCG
>NZ_DASURI010000877.1:0-4669 GCF_036280135.1 Longimicrobium sp. | reverse complement strand
GGGAGGCGGCGCCGCGGCGGGCGGACGCGGCGGGCGCGGAGGCGCAGGCGGCGGCGACGTGCAGCGGGCGCCGGCGCGGACCGTCACCTCCTGCATCCGCCCGCCGCGCCGGACGGACAGCCGCACGACGTCGCCCGGGTTCAGGGACGAGTAGCGTCGCCCGGCGCCCGCGGTGGTGATCAGCTGCCCGTCGATGGCGGCGATGACGTCGCCGTCGCGCAGGATGTTGGCCGCGGGACCATCGGGCTTCACGTCCTGGATGGTGATCTCGCTCTCGAACTGGTACTGCGGACGGCGGCCGTCGCGCTCCTCGATGGAGACGGATCCGCGAAAGCCGTCGAATCCCAGGTCGCCAACGCGCCAGCCGCCGTTGCCGCACCGCTGCGCGTCCGCGCCGGACGTCCAGGCCAGGGCCCCCACGAGCAGGGCCGGGCCGATGTATCTGTTGATCATGGGAAGTACCCCAGGTGTTGAGTACCAGGTGCCTAGTGCCAAGTGCCAAGTGCCAAGTGAACTGATGCATCCTGCCGGTGCCGTTCCTTGGCATTCGGCACTTGTCACTTGGTACTGCTGTCTTCAGAACCGGATCACGCGCCGCGCCTCGGCGACTGGACGGGGCGCCGCCGGGGGAAGCGGCGGCTCCGGCGGCGGCGCGGCGCAGCGGGCGCCCGCCACGACCGTCACGTCCCGCACCTGCCCGCCGCGGCGGATGGACAGCCGCACCCGGTCGCCCGGGTCCACGGCCGAGTAGGCGCGGCTTCCCGCCTCCGTCGCGATGCGCTGGCCGTCGATGGCGGCGATGACGTCGCCGTCGCGCAGGCTGCCCGCTGCGGGCCCGTCCCGGCGCACCCGGCCGATGCGCGGCTCGCCCTCGAAGTAGACCTGCGGCCGCTCGTTCTTGTGCTGGCCCATGTGGATGATGGCGCCGCCCATCTGGTCGAAGCCCAGGTCACCCACCCGCACGCCGCCGTCGCCGCACCGCTGCGCATCCGCGGTGGCGCCGGATGCGAGGACCGCCACTAGGGCGGCCGGCACGATGTATCTGTGGATCATGGGATTACCCCGGAGTACCAAGTTTCAAGTGCCAAGTACCAAGTACCAAGTACCAAGTGAACTGATCTCGTCATCGTGCCGTTTACTTGGTACTTGGCACTTGTCACTTGGCACTTCTTCTCATCAGAACCACACCACGCCCTGCTTCTCGCCCGACTGGGCGGACTTGGCGCTGTCCGCGCGGGCAAAGGCGGCCAGCACGGCGGCCGCGAGCGGATCGTCCGGGGCGATCCGCACCAGCTCGTCGGCCGCGGCGCGGAGCATGCGCGCGGCAACCTCCCGCCCCTGCGCCGTCTGCCCCGCCGCCGCCGAGTCCTGCAGCTCGGCAAAGCGCGACATGGCCGCCACGTACGCCGTGCCCGTCTGCTGCACCGCGAGAGCGGCTTGGCGGGTGTCAGCCGCGTGGGTGGCCTGGACGGCCTGCGCCGTGGTGCGCGCGCCCACCCACTGCCCCGTGGCCAGCCCGCTGGCGAACAGGGCGATGCCCGCCGCCACGGCCCCGCCCAGCCACGCCCGGGGGATGCGGCGGATGCGTCCACCCGCCGCCGGCGCCTCGATGAGCCCCCGCTCGCGCAGGGCGCGCACGGTGCGCTCCTCCAGCAGCCGTCCCGGATCCATCTCCCGCGGCAGTGCCTGGAGGTGGTTGCGCAGGTCCGGCGTAAGCTCGTCCTCGTCGTGCTCGTTCATGCGGTCGTTTCCTTCACCGGCTCCAGCAGCCGCCGGAGCGCCTTGCGTGCATGGGAGAGCTGGCTCTTGGAGGTGCCGGGGGCGATCCCCAGCCGCTCGCCGATCTCCTCGTGCGTGTAGCCTTCCACGTCGTGAAGCACCAGCACCGCGCGGTATCCCGCGGGCAGCAGCGCCACCGCCCGCTCCACGTCGATGCGCTCGCCGTGCGCCGGGGCGGGGCGCCAGGGCTCGGCGGCGTCCTCCATCGGCATCCATCGCCCCTGCTTTCGGAGAAGCCCGCGCGCCACGTTAATGCCGATCCCCGTGAGCCACGTGCCGAACGCCGCCTCCCACCGGAACGCGCCCAGGACTTCGGTGGCGCGGATCCACGTTTCCTGCACCACGTCCTCGGCGTCGTGCTCCGCGCCGCCCAGGATGCGGAGCACGAGCGCATACAGCCGCGGCGTGTGCCGGGCGTACAGGTCGCGAAAGGCCTGTTCATCCCCCCGGAGGAGCAGCGCCTGCGCGAGCGCATGGTCGGGTACCGCGGCGGTTTCGGCTCTCATGCGTATCTGGGTGTCGCGAGCCGCGCGGATGGTTGCATTGGGGAAGTGCGAAAGTGCGAAAGTGCGAAAGTGCGAGAGTAACTGCGGTAGGATGGCGGCTGATGGGGGGAACGTCTGGCCGCCGTTGACTTCCTGAGGGAGCGTCGCGCGAACCCCGTCCGTGCACGGGCTCTGGCGCGACCGAAGGATCTTCTCCGCCGGGTACGATCCACCCCTCGCGCCGGGTGGCCGGGCGCGTAGTCGGTTGAAGCCCTGTTCGCGGAGCGCGTCGGCGCGAGACAGGGCTTATGGCTGTCCCAGCGGCGGGTTTACCCGCTCCGGCTGGGACCCGGCATCTCCCCGCTTGACGATCCAACCCTCGCGCCGGGTGGCGGCGCACGTAGTCTGTTGAAGCCCTGTTCGCGGAGCGCGTCGGCGCGAGACAGGGCTTATGGCTGTCCCAGCGGCGGGTTCACCCGCTCAGGCTGGGGCTTCGCACCCGGTCCTTACGCCCCCGCCTCCACGCCTTCCGTCCGCGCCCACGGCGGGTTGGCGGCGAGGACGCGGGCGTACACGGGGCACCCGGGCTTGTGCGCGCCGGGCAGGTAGCCAAGCGACATCAGGAACTCGCCCACGATCTCCCCGCCCGTGAACCGGAACGTCTTCTTGAAGAGCTTGATCCAGTCCGCCTTCTCCCGCGGGTGATGCGCGTCCAGCCATCCCGCGAACGATCCGTGCGACTCCCGAAGCTGCTGGATGCGGCGCGCGTTCTCGATCACCGCATCCACCTTGAGCCGGTTGCGGATGATCCCCGCGTCCGCCATCAGCCGCGCCTTGTCGTCGTCGCCGTACGCGGCCACGCGGTCCACGTCGAACCCGTGGAACGCGGCGTGAAAGCTGTCCTTCTTCTTGAGGATGGTGAGCCACGACAGCCCGGCCTGGTTGATCTCCAGGGCCAGCCGCTCCAGCAGTTCGTCGTCGCCGCGCAGGGGAAATCCGTATTCGTGCTCGTGATACGGCCCGTGGAACGGATGCCCGGGCGCGACGTCGCAGTACGTAGACATGGGGTGGATACCGGCGATGGGTGTCTGGAAGACGAGTGCGAAAGTGCGAGAGCAGGAGCTGGTTCAGCGTCAGGTGATGCAGATCGGCCGATCAGGGTCGACGTGGAGACAGATGCAGATTACACGATTCTCCGTCATCAACGCATCCTTCGGCAGGTTGCGCGCATCACAACAAATGCATGCGGTCGCGGCAGATGCGATGGAGCACGGAGTGGTCGTTCACTTTCGCACTCCCGCACTTTCGCACTTTCGCACTCCCCAACGCTCTCGCGCGCCGAACCGCGCCGCGATATGATGTACGCTCACCCTGCTTCATCCGGAGGTCCGTTCATGGTTCGGAACCCCGCGCATGTCTGACGCGCTGGACGACGCCCCGCGCCACCTTCCCTTTGTCCTGGGAGTCATCGGCGACTCGGGGAGCGGCAAGAGCACCGTGTCGCGCGGCGTCCGCGAGCTCATCGGCCCCGGCCGCGTCAGCACGCTGGACCTGGACGACTACCATCGGTACACGCGGGCCGAGCGGCAGGAGCTGCAGCTCACCGCGCTGAACCCCATGGTGCACAACCTGTCGCTCATGCAGGAGCACCTGCAGCTCCTGCGGCGCGGCCGCCCCGTGCGCAACCGCAAGTACGACCACACCGACGGCACCTTTGGCCCCATGGCCACGCTAGAGCCCGAGGAAGTGGTGCTCGTCCGCGGGCTGCTGGGCTTTCCCACCGAAGAGCTGCGGTCGTGCTACGACCTGACCGTCTTCCTGTACCCGGAGCCGGACCTGCTCTTTCGCTGGAAGCTGCGCCGCGACACCAAGTCGCGCGGGTACAGCGAGGCCGAGGTGCTCAAGAACATCGCCCGCCACCTGCTGGACAGCAAGCTGTACGTGCTGCCCCAGGCGGACCGCGCCGACCTCGTCGTCCGCTACGAGGCGCCGGACTGGGAGGCGCCGGATACGGAGGTGCGCACGTCGCTCATCCTGCGCCGCGCCGCCGCCGATGCCGTGCGCAACGACGGCATCCACGGCCGCTTTGGCGAGCACGTGCGCCTGGAGGAGCAGGAGGGCGACGACGGCGGGCTCGTCATCCGCGTGGAGAACACCCTTCCCGCCGAGCTGGTGGACGCCTGGGGCGCCGAGCGCTTTCCCGACACGTACGAGGGCGCGCGCTTTGGCCTGTACCAGGACGAGGAGGGCGGGGAAGGCCACCTGGCCCCGCTGGCGTTCACGCAGATCCTGATCGCCGACCTCACCCAGAAGCTGCGCCGCCCCGCCGCGCCCGCGCCCCAGGCGCAGCCGGAGCCCGTGCGCGTGGACTGAGCCGCATCCGCCGGGAGATGCAGAGCACGGGC
>NZ_DASURI010000876.1:0-2675 GCF_036280135.1 Longimicrobium sp. | reverse complement strand
GGAGGGGGTGCCGCCGCCGGGGCGGCACTCCACGGCCGTGACCCGCACGGTGGTCTCCGTGGGGCCGTACACGTTCAGGAAGGTGCGCCCGGGGGCCCAGCGGTCCACCAGCGCCTCCGTGCACGCCTCGCCGCCCACGCTCACCACGCGCAGCCCCGGCAGGGGCGCCGGGGGGAGCGCGGCCAGGGCCGTGGGCGTCATCTTGGCGTGCGTGACCTCCATCCGCTCCAGCAGCTCCACCAGATCCGGCCCGGGAAGCAGCGCCTCGCGGGGGGCCAGGACGAGCGTGGCGCCCGAGCACAGGGCCGGGAACAGGTCCGCCAGCGACGCGTCGAAGTGCAGGGGGGCAAAGAGCAGGGCCCGCGCGCCGGGTCCGAACCCGGCCAGGGCGGCGGAGGCGCCCGTCATGTTGGCCGCCGCGCGGTGCGGCACCACGACGCCCTTGGGGCGGCCCGTGCTGCCGGAGGTGTAGATCATGTACGCGGCGTTGGCGGGATCCACCGCCACGCCCACGGGCCCGGCGGGGACGGCGGCCAGGGCCGCGTCGTCCAGGGACAGGACCCCGGCCTCCACCCCGTCCAGCCCCGCGGCCAGCCCGGGCTCCGTGAGCACCAGGCGCGCGGCGCAGTCCCCCAGCACGAACGCCAGGCGGTCGCGGGGGGCGGCCACGTCCAGGGGCACGAACAGGGCGCCCGCCTTGAGCACGCCCAGCAGGGCCGCCACGGCGCGGGGGCCCGGCTCCAGGTACAGGGCCACCCGGTCCTCCAGCCCCACGCCCCGGTCGCGCAGCAGCCGCGCCACGCGGTTGGCCTCGTCGTCCAGGGCGGCGTAGGTGACCGTGTCGCCGCCGAACCGCAGGGCGGGCGCCCCGGGGGTGCGGGCGGCCTGCGCCTCGAACAGCCCGTGCACGCAGGTGTCCAGGAGCAGCGCCGTCTCCGTGCGGTTCCACTCCGTCACCACGCGGGCGCGCTCGTCCGCGTCCAGCAGCTCCAGGGCGTGGACGGGCACGTCGGGGTCGGCGGCCACCTGGCGCAGCAGGCGCTGCAGGTGCGCGGCCATGCGCTCCACCGTGCCGCGGTCGAACAGGTCGGCGCGGTACACCAGGGCGCCGGAGACCTGGGCGCCCCGCTCGGCCATGTTCAGCACCAGGTCGTACTTGGCCTGCTGCAGCCCCGCGCCGGCGGGCGCCGCGTCCAGGGCGCCCAGCCGCAGCGACTCGCGCGCGGGGGGCTGCAGGGAGAACGAGACCTGGAACAGGGGCGGATGGGCCGGCCCGCGGTCGGGCTGCAGCTCGTCCACCAGCTTTTCGAAGGGAAGGTCCTGGTGGGCCATGGCCTCCAGCACCCCCTCGCGCACGCGCGACACCAGCGCGCGAAAGGTCAGCCCGCCGGACAGCTCCGTGCGCAGGGGCAGCATGTTGACGAAGAACCCGATCAGGTTCTCCACCTCCGCGCGCGACCGGCCGGCCACGGGCGTGCCCACCACCACGTCGTCCTGCCCCGACCAGCGCGACAGCACCACCTGGAAGGCGGCCAGCAGGGTCATGAACAGGGTGCCGCCCTGGCGGCGCGACAGCGCCCGCAGCGACTCCGACACGTCGGCCGGGAGCAGGAACGCGCACGTCTCCGCGCGGGCGCTGGCCGCCGTGGTGCGGGGCCGGTCCGTGGGCAGCTCCAGCAGGGGCGGCGCGCCCGCCAGCCGGCCCCGCCAGTAGTCCACCTGGTCCCGCAGCACGGGGCCCGACAGGTAGTCGCGCTGCCACGCCGCGTGGTCGGCGTACTGGATGGGCAGCGGGGGCAGCGACGGCTCGCGCCGCTCGGCCGCGGCCGTGTACAGCTCCGACAGGTCGCGCACCAGCACGTCCTGCGACCACCCGTCGCCCACCACGTGGTGCAGGGTGAAGAGGACCAGGGCGTCGTCCTCGGCCAGGCGCAGCACCGTCACCCGCAGCAGGGGGCCCTCGGCCAGGTCAAAGGGCCGCGCGGCCTCCTCGGCCGTCAGCCGGGCCGCCTCGGCGGCGCGGGGCTCGGGGGCCAGGTGCCGCAGGTCCACCTCCAGGGGCACCACGGGCGCCGCGGGCCGCACCAGCTGCACGGGCACGCCGTTCTCCGCCGGAAAGACGGTGCGCAGGCTCTCGTGCCGGCGCACCAGCCCCGTGAGCGCCCGGGCCAGCACGCGCAGGTCCAGCGAGCCCCGCAGGCGCAGCGCGTACGGCATGTTGTACGCGGCCCCGGCCGGGTCCATCTGGTGCACCACCCACAGCCGCAGCTGGGCGAAGGAGAGGGGAAACCGGTTCCCGCGCTCCGCCTGCTTCTGAAGCTTCTGGACCAGGAGCCGACGCTTTTCTTCCAGCGACAGCGTGGCGGATCCCTGTGGCGTCTGACTCACGATTCCTGCTCCTCTTCCAGCGAAAGGTTGCTCAACAGCCGGTCCATCTCTTCTTCGGACAGCTCGTCCACGGTGGCCAGCACGTCTTCCACGCGGGTCCCGGCGACGATGGCGGGCACGGGGACCACGGTGCGCGCGGTGCCGTCCACCTCGGCGGCCAGGGCGGCCACCGTACGCACCTCGAACAGGGCGCGCAGGGGCAGCTCCACCCCGAACGTGTCGCGGATGCGCCCGATGATGCGGACGGCCAGCAGCGAGTGGCCGCCCAGGTCAAAGAAGTTGTCGTG
>NZ_DASURI010000875.1:0-10500 GCF_036280135.1 Longimicrobium sp. | reverse complement strand
ATCCTAGTAATATGCAGGATGACGCTCCCGGGGAGCCGCAGTCGATCGAAACCGTCTGTCACCCCTGCCGCAGGAAGTACTCGCGGATGTAGCCCACGGGGATGGTGCCCAGGCGCATCAGCCGCTCGTGGAAGTCCTTGGCCGTGTACGCGGCGCCGCGCTGCCGGCGGTACGCCTCGCGCAGCTCCAGGATGGCGTTCTTGCCCAGGTTGTACGTGATGGCCTGCGTGGGCCACTTGCTGTAGCGGTAGATGGCCCGCTGCGCGCCCTCGCACACGGCGCGGGCCGCGGGGTCGCCGGCCGCCCGCGCGCAGGCGTTGGGAAAGAAGTTCACGTTGGCCGTGAAGTAGTCCACGGCTTGGTCAAACGTCATCCGCCCCGTGTGGATGCCCACGTCCACCACGATGCGCACGGCGCGCAGCAGCTGGCCCTGCAGCTCGTACATGTACTCGCCCGGCGTGTAGAAGCCGTACGGGCGGCCCTCCACGGGCTCCGACATCAGCTCCTCGGCGTACAGGCCCCAGCCCTCGGCGGCCATGGAATCCTGCCACATGGACGCGCTGTCCTCCACGGCGCCTGGCGTGAGCCAGCGGATGTTGCTGATGCCGCGGGCGTTCTGGGTCATGAACTTGTAGTGCCAGTCGTGCCCCGGGAACCCCTCGTGGATGGCCGTGTCGGCGATGGACGCGCGGTTGTTGAGCCGCAGGGCCGCCGCGTCGTTGCCGGTGGGCGTGAGATAGAACCGGCCCACGCCCGACGTCTTGAACGGCGGCGCCGCGTAGTACGCCGCGTCGATGGTGCTGCGCAGCACGGGCGGCGTGGGCCACACGTCCAGCCGGTACTCCGCCGGGATGTCGAACAGCTGCTGCTGGCGGCCGTACTCCACGGCGCGCTTGCCCGCGTCCACGTACCACTGCAGCAGCTCGTCGTCGTTCCCCGGCGAGTCGCCGCCCAGGTGCTCCATGACGGCGCGGACGCCCGTGTTCTTCTCGTCCCGCGTGCCAAAGGGCAGGGTGAGCCCCGCCTCGCGCGCCACCTGCTCCGCCACCTGGTAGATGCGGTTCTGGTACAGCTCCGTCTGCTGCTGGCCGTAGGCGTACAGCTCCGCCGCGCCCCGCGTCTCGCGCAGGTTGTTGCGCACGCGCCACTCGTACTCGCGCTCGCCCGCGGCGTAGCGGTCCGTGCGGTCGCCGGCGTACGTCCGCTCCAGGAAGCCCGCGAAACCCTCGTAGGCCGCCGCCGCTCGCTCCGACGCCGCGCGCAGCTGGCGCAGGGTGCCCGCGGCGAACGGGCGCGAGCCCAGGTAGCGCGCGGCCAGCTCCGGCAGCGTCGTGCGGAAGTACTCGGCGTTGCTCTGGCTGCCGCCCACGCCGTCGCGCTCCACCATCCGCCAGTCGGGCAGGTTCCCCGCTGCCTTGCCGCCGGCCAAGTTGCCCTCGGCCTGGCGGATGTACCCGGGCACGGCATTCAGCCGGCGGATGACGAGCGCCCACTCCGCCGGCGTGCCCAGCAGGCCGTTGCCGGCGTCCGTCATCTGCTGGATCTGCCAGTCCACGCCGCGGAAGGGCTCGGCCACGTACGTGTCGATGGACCGCTCGTAGTAGCGCAGGTCCTCCAGCTGGTGGATGATGAAGTTGAGCTGCGCGCCCATCACCGCGTGGTCGATGGCCTCCTCCGGCGAGAGCGTCGACGGGTCCATGCGCTCCAGCGCGGACTTGATCTCCCAGTAGAAGGCGCGCTCCGCCCGCAGCGCCGCGGGGCTGTAGTCGCGCAGGCGGGCGTTGACCTCGCGCAGCGACGGATCGTACGCGTCGCCGCCCAGGTAGGTGGCCGTGACGGGGTTCAGGCTCAACGCGCGGACGAAGTAGCGGTCGCGCAGCTGGGCAAAGGGCGACGGCGGGCCGCCGCGCCGCGCGATGGACTCCAGCAGCTCCGCGTGCGGCAGGATGCCGAAGGCCAGCGCCGCCTGCGCGCCATGGCCAAGGAATGTGCGTCTGTCCACGGGTGATCCGGGGGAGGATGGGGATTCGGGATCGGACGTAAATCCCGCGTGCGACCGTATCCTGCCATCCCGCAGGCGGCGCGGCAAGTAGGCCGTGATGATGAAAATCTGAGGATCGGATTCTCCGCCTAGACCGCGGAGGAGACGCCTCATCGTGACCGCGGGGACCCGGGCGACAGGGCATGCGCCACGCAGCGGAATTCGCGGACGAGGGGCAGGGGAGCGCGAAGCTGCGCGTACGCGGCCAGCCTGCGCGCGCACAGGTTCGGATCGCCGGGCGTGATGGCCTCGGCGACGCGGAGCTGGGCCAGCGCGCGGGTGGGGCGGCGGCGTTCCAGGTCGCGTTCCGGCGCGTAGTAGCCCGTGTGGGTGGATGCGATGGAGAGCATTCGCCGCGCCGCCCGCGACCCGTGCACGTCCGCCGAGTCCGCCACCTGCCGCCGCAGCGCGGGCAGGTCGATGCGGGCGAGCGACTCGCGCAGCGACGGTGGCCGCGTGTCCTCGTCGATCCGGCGGACGAGCTCCGCGAGCGTGCGCCGGAACGCTTCCACGCGTGCGCGTCCGTCCCGTTCCGCGCGTTGGGCGCGGCGCACGCGCGGGTCGCGGGCGAGGGCGGCCGCGCGCGCCTCCGCCCCCGCGACGTCGCCGGCTCCCGCGAAGTCCGCCGCGACGGCGCGGTACGCGTGCAGCGCCTCCAGCGGCGACGCGGACTCCAGCGCGGCTGCCTCCACGATGCGCGCGGCGCGGAGCGAATCCATCCATTGCTCGTCGGGTGGGCGCAGTCCGGCGCGCATGGCCCGCAGCTCCATCCACTCCACCGCCCGCGTGGCGACGTCCGGCGGCGGCCACTGGTGCGCGCCGTCGAACACCTCCAGCCCGTGCTCCAGGCCGATGGCGGCGAGGGTGCTGTCGAGCGCCACGACTTCCTCGTAGTTGAAGTCCG
Source organism: Longimicrobium sp. (assembly GCF_036280135.1). Lineage (GTDB taxonomy): Bacteria > Gemmatimonadota > Gemmatimonadetes > Longimicrobiales > Longimicrobiaceae > Longimicrobium. The sequence goes on along the minus strand of NZ_DASURI010000875.1, from coordinate 7,555 downwards.
TCGCGCCCACCACGCCGAAGAACGGGAACGCCTTCCGCTCCGCCACGCGCCGTCCCCACGCCACGGAGGCGCCGGGAAAGCCCGCGCCCACGCCGATCACGCCCGCCACGTGCCCGGCCAGCGCCTCGCCCGCGACCCAGGCGAACCGCGCCGTCCCCGAGAAGCCGGCCAGGTACACGCGCCGTGTGTCGATGCGCAGCGACGCCTGCGCGTCGGCGATCATGGCGTCGAGGGCGCGCTCGTTGGCGGCGGCGGACGTGTCCGCGTCGCTCAGCGTGTTGTACGAGCTCAGGAGGATCCACCCGTAGCGCTCCGCCGCGGGCCGGAACCGCTCCAGCGCGAACGTGGCGCGTCCGCGCGGGTCCATCACGAACAGCACCGGCCACGTCCGCTCCGCCGCGTACGCGGACGGCAGGTAGACGGCGTACCGCTGCGTGGAATCCGACGGCGACACGACGCGCGCCGCCATCTGCCCGGGCGCGGGCAGCGTGAATGCGCTCTGCGCCCGGAGCGGCGCTGTCGCGAAGAGAGTGATGACGAGGAGAAGGACGCGCATCTGATGATTGGCTGGATGCCGGCCCGTCCACGGGCCTCTGATGCGGAACGCGCGTCATCCGCCCGGTTTGACGCGGCGAAGATGATGCGTGGATGAAAACGAAGGCCGGCTCCCACGCGGGAGCCGGCCTCCATCCATCACCCGATGTGCCTCAGCGCGATCCGGCGAAGTTCACTTTCGCACTCTCGCACTCTCGCACTCTCGCACTCTCGCACTGCGGTTACCTGACTTCCCGCAGCACCCGGTCGAACACCATCCGCGACAGGTCCTCCGTCATGTCGCGGCGCAGGTTCGTCATCAGGTCGCTGCGAAAGTCGTCGCGCTCGGCGGAGTTGAACAGGCGGCGGTCGTCGTCGTTCAGCAGCAGCTGGCGCCAGTCGCCAGGGAACACGCCCTCGCGAAAGTCGCGCGTGGCCTCGGGGACGAGATCCTCGCGGAGCACCGTGCGGCTGCCGTTGGTGTCGATGATGGTGTAGCGGGCCTGCGCCCACGCCTGACGGCGGCCGCTGCGGACGGCGAACGCCGTGTCGGCGCCGCCGCGCGTGCGGACGGCGCGGCGCTCCTCGCGGGCGTCGTGCTCCGTGAAGCCGATGCTGTCGATTTCCACCGTCACCACCAGGTCGGCGCCCACGGCGCGTCCCAGGCGCACGGCCTCGCTGGTGCGCGTGAGGTCGCCGCGCCCGTAGCGGCGCGCCTCGCGGCGAACGTCCACGGGGTCGATGACCTCCACGAACGCCGGCGGACGCGCCCACGCGCCGCCCTCCAGCTCGTCCTCGGCGTCGCGCAGGAACGACGCGGGCAGCTGCTCCTCGGCGCGGCGCGCGGCCTGGATGGGGAGCACGGCCACGCGCACGGTGCCTTCGTCCAGCGCCGCCTGCTGCGCCTCGAGGATGCGCTCCATTCCGGGGAACTGCCGCCCCAGCGCCTGTACGGCGCGCTCGCCCACGTTGTATGCCGAGCGGTGCCGGCCCGCGGCGCCCTCGGAGCCCATCCACTGCGCGTACGTCTCCAGCCGCACCTCGTTGGCCGCGCGCCGCTGCTCCTGCGACGGCTGCCAGCGGTTGATGTTGTCCAGCCGCCCCAGCGCGTCGCCGTAGCGGCCGCTCCCGGAAAGCGAGGCGCTGGCCTGCACGGCGGCGTCGATGGCTCCGTCCAGCACGCCGCGCCGGTACTGCGCGTAGTCCGCCGGGACGGGGAGCTCCGTGCCCACGGCGGCCGCGTCGCGGCGCAGGTCGTCCAGCTGCAGCAGGTACTCGGCCGCGGTGGCGAAGGCGCCTGCGTCGCTCGATGCGCGGGCTTCAAGCAGGGACTGCTCCACGGCGCGGCCGCCGGTTTCCTGCAGGCGCGTGCGCGCCTCGGCCAGGCTGGGGTCGCGCCGCAGCGCGTCGATGTAGCGGCGAGCCGCCTCGGCCGGGCGGCCGCGGGCTTCCAGCGTAAGGCCCTGCTCCAGGCGCTTGTTGGCCGACATGCATCCGGCGGCCAGCGCGAGCGGCAGCAGCGCGGCCACGGCGGCCGCGCGTCGAAGTCTGTGATATGCGGACATGGGGGGTTCGGTCGGTTGGAAACGGGGGGGTAGCATTCGGTGGGCGCGTCATTCCGACGCGCCAAGATATTGCACCCCGGAGTCCGCGTACAGTTTCACGTACGAAAGTACAGAAGTGCGAGAGTGCGAGAGTCGCGATCAGCGGATTGCGTGAACCATGCTCCCGTGCACATGTCACGGCGCGCGGCAGGAGCGGTCCGCGCAGGCGGACATCACGCTGTCGGAGCCGCGACTTCAGTCGCCGCCGGCGCGGTGGCCGCGATCCGGGCCGAAGCCGTCCCTTGTCCGGACCGCGTGCTGGACCCCCTGGTGAGACGTTCCGATCTTTGTCCGATCACCGATCCGCCACCTTCCTGCGATGAGTGATGTTCAGCCGGACGAAAGCCTTACGCGCGGATCGGCCGCGTATTAACTTCCGGGTCAATACGCGCGTGCCGTTCGCCACCTCCGCAGAAAGGTCCCCCATGGACCAGTCCGACGATCCCCGCTGGGAGCTCGCCAACGCCCTCACCCACGGGGCGGGCGTCATCGCCAGCCTGGCGGGCGGGGTTATGCTCATCGTGCTGGCCGCGATGTACGGCGACGCGTGGAAGGTGGTGAGCAGCGCCGTCTTCAGCGCCACGCTCGTGCTGCTGTACACGGCCAGCACGGTCTACCATGCCGTCACGTGGCCGGACCTCAAGGAGCGGCTCAAGATCTTCGACCACAGCGCCATCTACCTCCTCATCGCGGGCACCTACACGCCGTTCATGCTCGTGGGGCTGCGCGGCGGATGGGGATGGAGCCTGTTCGGCGTGGTGTGGGGGCTGGCCGTGGCCGGAGTGGTGTTCAAGCTGTTCTTCACGGGCAAGTTCCCGCGCCTGTCCACGGGCATCTACGTGGGGATGGGCTGGCTGGCGCTCATCGCCATCGTCCCCATGCTCGAGCGCCTGTCCGCCGCCACGCTGGGGTGGATGGTCGCGGGTGGCCTCGTCTACACGGCCGGAACGGTGTTCTATCACAGCAGAAAGCCATACGCGCACGCCGTGTGGCACCTGTTCGTGCTGGGCGGCAGCGTGTGCCACTTCGTCGCCGTGATGACGCAGGTGCTGCCCCCCGCCTGATCCGCTCGGAGGGGCGCCGGCGCCCTTGCTCCGTCCGCGGGCCGCGCGTATCCTGGCGCGACCGCAAAGCAGGGATCATCCGGCCCGGAGGCTGGAAAAGACAGATGCCGACCATCCTGAATCCGCCCGCGAGGACCTCCCTCGCGGGCGAATTCGTTTGTCCGCGATCCAATGGCGACAGCAGCGAAACAGTGCCACTGCGCCCCTCCGTTGACCCCGAATATCGGAATGGAGTATAATGTCCGGTGACGAGAAGCTCGTGGAGTGGGTCGGGCGGTCCAAGGCGGAGCTCCTGGACTTTCCGCGTGCGGCGATCCGCAGGGCCGGCCGCGAGCTCGGCCTGGTGCAGGAAGGTGAGGAGCCCGAAGACTGGAGGCCCATGGAAACGATCGGCCCCGGCGCCTGCGAGATCCGGGTCCGGACGCACGAGGGCGGTACGGTGCAGCACCGCGTGATCTACGTGGCCCGGTTCGCGGAAGCCGTGTACGTGCTGCACGCGTTTCAGAAGACCACGCGGGCCACGTCCCAGCACAACATCGACGTAGCTCGCGCGAGGTACGCGCAGATGCTGCGCGAGCGCGACGCCCACGGCAACACTCGGAAGGGAGGAATGCGATGATCATTGGACACATCACCCCGCCCGGCGCGAACCTGTTCGCGGACCTGGGTTTGCCGCCGGACGAGGCGGAGAGCCTGTACGTTCGTTCCAAGCTGATGAACGCCATCCTTCGCATCATGCGGGAGCGCAAGCTCAAGCAGCGGCAGGCGGCGGCGCTGTTCGGGGTCTCGCAGCCGCGCATCAGCGACGTGAAGCGGGGCAAGATGGAAGCGTTCACCATCGACTCGCTCGTGGACATGCTGGCCCACGCCGGGATGCGGGTGAAGGTGCAGGTGGTGGACATCGCCACGGAACCCCGCACGTACGCCGTCATGAGCGACACCGAAGAGACAGATGCGGAACATCCCGAGCCCGACGCGGCGCGGGCGTGAAAGGAAAGGCTCCCGATCCGACCCGGACCGGGAGCCTCCCTGCTTCAGCGCGTCACGCCGGTGGTCAGATGGCCACGAGCGTCGTCACCGTGCGCGGGATGTAGACGTCGTACGAGGCCAGCACGTCGGCGTACACGCCCGTGCGCGTGTCGATGGTGGAGATGTAGTTGGTGGGCGCGGCGCCCTGGTTGGGCGCAATGCGCAGCAGCACGTCCGGGTTGGACACCACCACGATGTACGGCTGGCCCTCGGCCACGGCGGCGGCCGCGGTCATGGTCTGCGGCGTCTCGACGGTGGAGTTGAAGTGGTACTGAAGGGTCTGGTCAGCCATGGAATCCGTCCTTTCAGAGGGAGATAATGAACTCGACTTCCGACGGTTCAATATAGTGGATTTACGCCCGAATGTAAACCGAATAACTGTGAGAATTCAAAGGAAAACACAGGGTTTTGTGCCTGAAGAACCAACCGCTGAGAACAACCGGGTTCGGCTGAAGAATTTCTGATATTCTTGTAGTGTGTCCATGCTTCGCGCGAAGCACTCCCGATCCGCTGGAGGATCGGGAGTATTGTGTTTTATCGTCTGAAAATGTTTGACTCTGGTAGATTCGGGGGCAAGATTGTGGATGCCGGCGCATCGCGGCCGGCCGGTCCTTCCTTCCGCCCTCTCCCCGGAGCCAGTCCCATGAAAATCAGCCGACATCCCCTCGCGTTCGCGGGTCTGTCCCTCGTCGCCGCCATGGCGGTCCTCGCCGCGTGCTCGGACACCGCCGATCCCCTGCTGCGCGCGCCGGAGACGCCGGTGCAGCCGCTGGCCTCGACGGCCTTGCTGCGCTGCACGGCCGACGTGCGGGCCGGCACGGTCTCGTGCCGCGAGGCGGCGCCCGGCACCGGCGGCATCCGCGCATCGCACTACATCTACTTCCAGAGCGCCCCACACGCCCTGATGACGGTGAACGACTACGTGGCCACGAGCACCGATGTCTCGTTCGACATGCAGGTGGTCAACCTGGTCCCGCAGCCCATCGGCACGGATGACGGCGTCACGCTGCACTCGCGCGGCGTGCGGGTGTTCTTCTGGTCCAACCCGTGGGTGACGGACGGCACGGGGAGCGTCTCGGTGGTGGAGCCCTCGGCCACCGGCACCTTCACGGCGTCCAACCAGCGGTACCACCAGTGGAACGAGATCATCCAGGCGCAGGACACGTCCGTGGCCGAGAAGCACTACGTCTTCGCCCTCTCGGGCACGGTCAACGCGTTCGAGTTCCAGCTGGGCATCAGCACCAACATGCAGTGGGCGACCATCACCTCCGCCTCGGCGTCGGCCGCGACGCTGGCCGTGGGCGACTCGGTAGACCTGGACGCCTTCCGGCTGAACGCGCTGGGCGACACCATGCCTCTCTCGTCCATCACCTGGGCCAGTGACAACACGGCGATCGCCACCGTCGGCAGCACGTCGGGCGTGGTGACGGGCGTGGGCGCGGGCACGACGAGCGTCATCGCCAGCCAGTCCGGCTCGCGGCCCGACACCGTGGTGATCACCGTCAACTAGCGGCTGATCTCCATCCGCCGGACGCAGCGCGGCCCCGCTCCGAGCGCTCGGAGCGGGGCCGTCGTTCATCCTGGCGATGCGGACGACGCGAGGGCCTACGCCTGCGTGCCGGCCGTCATCAGCTCGTCGGCGTTCTCGTCGTTGGGCGCCAGGGTGTCCATGAAGGAGCTGACGGAGAACACCGCGTTGCCGGCGCCCGGGGGGCCGTAGCCCGGGGGCGGCTGCAGGCCGTGCTGCTCCAGCGCCTCGCGGTACGTCTCCAGCAGGCGGATGTGGTACTCCAGCGGCGCGCCCTCGGGGTTGTCCTTGCCCAGCGGCGTGGCCGGCTCGGGGCACCACGTGGTGAACCGCGGCGTGATCCCGCGCGACATGAAGTGGTCCAGTCCCTCGCGCGTGGACCGGATCGCCTCGTCCACCGTCTGGAAGCCGAACGGCCGGGCCATCTCCACGCCCGCCACGAAGTTGGGGATCACGTAGCGCGCGCCGAACACCTCCGCCGCGTCGAAGATGCGCCGGTGCCACTCCTCGCGGCCCACGTAGCGCTCCTTGCCGGGGCAGATGATCTCGAACAGGCGCTTGTCCCACACCTCGTAGTTGGGGTGGTAGATCTTGATGCCGTAGTCCTTGAAGCGCTGCACGTCTTCGCGGGGCAGCGCCTGCGCCACCACCTTGCCGATCCACCGGCCGGGAAAGCGCGACTCGATGGCTTCGGCGTAGCGGCCGTAGAAGTCCGCCTCGGCGTACCCGTCCACCTTGCTGGTCACGCTGCCGCCCGTGAGGGTGTAGGCGTGCGAGGTGTGGCCGGTGTCGTACTGGTCGATGATGGCGAGCGCCTCCAGCACCTCGTCGATGGGCTTGATGCCGGTGTAGGGCCGCCCCGCGTGCTTGTGCTGGCGCCAGTTGTGGTTGATGTCGCAGTACTGGCACTCTTCCTTGGCGCCGAAGTACTGGCACATCCGGAAGACGGTGAGGTAGACCAGGTAGCCCCACTGGATGGTGGGCGCGATCTCCATGACCGTCTTGCCGTTGCTGAGCGTGTGCCGGTAGTACTCCGGCATGGGCGGCAGCGTCACGTCGGCCACCATCTGTCCGTCCATGGACAGCGTGAGCGCCCCGTCGGCGCCGCGCGACACGCGGTACGGCGAATCGGGGTTCACGCGCACGGAGACGATGGTGCGGCGCAGCTCGTAGGGACCGCCCGTGAGCGCGATCTCCTCCGGCGGACGACGCTTGGCCGCGTTGCCCAGCTGGGTGAGCGGCTTCTGGTCGAACGAGAAGATGAAGTACGACTTGGGCTTGACCTCGCCCTCGAGGTTGTCGGTCAGCGCGGAGTCGTCAAAGGCCATCCCCGTGCGCAGCAAGTCTTCCTTGAAGACGGCTTCGCGGGGGATGTGGGGAAAGCGGGCAATGAGCCCCTCGACCAGCGCCGTGCGGTTCTCCATGTATGCTTCAGCGTCCTTCGTGGCGCGCCAGAGGTGAATGCAGCGTACGAATTTACCCAATTCCGGGGCGGATGGAAACCCGTCGGATCCCGTCCGCAGCGCGGGCGTCATCTCCTGGCGTGTAATGCCGGGCGGGATGAGGGGGGAGAGTTCGTTTCAGGAAGGGTCTGCGCGGGTGTTGGCGGGCTCTGCGCGGGCGCCCCCGCCGGGCTCGCGGAGCTCGCCCACCTCCCCCAAAACTGCTGGGGGAGGTTGGAAGCGCTTGATGTCTGGCACGCGACGGCCGGTCGCGGACCGGACGGAACCAGCAGGATGACGGCGTCCCTTGGTAGAGGGGCTGCTTTCGGCGAGGGGACGGGATCCGCGTTTTTT
>NZ_DASURI010000874.1:0-3879 GCF_036280135.1 Longimicrobium sp. | reverse complement strand
CCAGGCGGACACGGTGGTCTCGATCAGCGCGGCCACCTCGTGCCGGTACTGCTCCACCACGTACAGCACCGACCGCTCCACCCACTCGTTCACCCGGTCCTGCAGCTCCTCGTTCTCCAGCAGCGACGCGCCCACCCGGGTGGCGGCCTGCCCCACGCGGCGCTGGAACTCGCTCTCGGGGTCCTCGCTGTGGGTGAGCACGCTGGTCTTTACGTCCGCCCAGATGCTGGCCGAAAAGCCGCGCACGGCGGGGTGCCGCAGCACCTCTTCCTTGAGCTCCTCGCCGCGCGTGATCATCTCGGGCGAGTTCTTGAGCCGCTCCACGAACTCGCCCATGGCCTCGTTGAAGCGGGCGCGCAGGGGGTGCTCGGGGTTGGACGTGACCTCGTGCAGCGTGTTTTCCACGCTGCGCACGATCTTGTTGTAGATCTGGTCGTCCACGGCCGTGGGCATCCACCACGGCGTCTCGCGGCGGATCTTGTCGCGCAGGGCGTCGCGGTTCTCGTCGAACAGCCGGTCAAACAGGCGGATGGCGCTGTCCAGCAGCTCCTGGTGCCGGTTGTCGGCCGTCACCACCGTGAGCACGCTGCCCATGAGCGGCGCCACCTGCGTGGCGCGCACCCGGCTCATCACGCTCTGCTCGATGATCTCCTGCACCACGTCGTCGCGCACCACCTTCACCAGCCCCTTCACGCCCACGGCGGCGTGCTTGCCCACCGTGTCCGCATGCCGCGGATCCGCCAGCCACTGCGCCAGCTTTTGCGCCACGTTGGCCCCGCGGATGCGCGCCAGCAGCACGGGCGGCGACAGGAAGTTGTTCTGCACGAAGCCGCCCAGGCTCTTGCCGATGCGGTCCTTGCGGTTGGGGATGATGGCCGTGTGCGGGATGGGCACGCCCATGGGGTAGCGGAACAGCGCCGTGACGGCGAACCAGTCCGCGATGGCGCCCACCATGGCCGCCTCCGCCGTGGCGCGGATGTATCCCAGCCACGGGTGGCGCGATTCAAAGATGCTGGTGACGACGAACACGAGGGCCGCGATGATGAGCAGCCCCGTGGCCACGCGCTTCATCTTTTCCAGCCGAACGCGCTTTTCTTCTTCGTCGCGCAGCGGTGGAAGGGTCAGCCGGCCGGTCTCCAAAGCCAAGTTCCTGGTGCCAGGTGCCAAGTGCCAAGTACGGTGTTTCCTGTTTACCGCGCTTGGAGAATGCGTGCCACTCTACGGGGCGGGGTGGCGGATGAGATTCGGCACGGCCGCACACCCCGCGCGCCGTGCGGCCGTAGCCGAATCGAGACCGCTCAGACGTTGAGCTTCTGGTCGCCGGGCTCGCTCCAGCCGCCGCGGCTGCGCACTTCCCTGGCCAGCGCGGTGTCGCGGGACTCCGTCATCAGCACCGTCTGGTCTGCCCGGGTGACGTACATGCACTTGTACAGCCCGGCATCCGTCTTGGACACGCCCCGCGCCTGCAGCGCCCCCAGCGCGGCCTCTACGTCGCGCACGGCATCGCCCGCGCGCGTGAACACGTGATATACGTCGCTCATCCCTGCCCCTCCTCCCGGTTCTCCCGTTGCCGTCCCTCGTCCGCCGACCGGCCGTCCTCGCCGCCCGGCGCATCCTGTCCCTCCCCATCCTCCCGCATCGCGTCCGCCGGCTGATCCGCCGACGCGTCGTCCTCCCGCGGATCGTCCACTTTGCGCGGCGGGGGACGATCGTCCGGGTCCACCCGCGATCCGCCGCCTTCCGACGGCCGACGCTGCTGCAGCCCGCCCACGATCACCGCCTCCGCCAGCGCCGTGACGACCGTGCCCAGCAGCCCGGCGCCGCGCGGACCACGCCCACCCTCCGTCCGCGTCTCCCCGTTGTTCTGCCGGCCCGCGTTGTCCTCCCCCCAGTCCGCGTGCGGCAGGGGAAAGACGTCCGCGCGCAAGCCGCCGCGCGCCTGCCGCCGCCGCGCGGGCGAGTCGTAGACCACGAGCAGCCCGTCGCCGTCCAGCCCCTGGGCCTCGAAGCGGCACATGCCTTCGGGGTGGTCGCCCGGACCCTCCACGTCGTGCGGCAGCTCCATCACGCGCCGCAGCGTCTTGCCCGCGACCACGGAATCGTCCTCCGCCGCCACGGCGCCACGCCAGAAAAAGACGGCGGCGGGCGCGTGCACGTCCATGGTGGGCCCCGCCAGCACGAGCATGTCGTTTCCCGCGTGGCTCAGCTCGCGCACGCCCAGGCCGTCCAGGTCCAGGAAGTGCTTGCGGTAGCGCCGCCCCTCGGGGCCAATGCGGGCCAGCTTGAGGCGACCGGGCTTCTTTGCCTCCTCCGGCAGCAGCTCCAGGACGACGGCCCAGCCGCGCAGGACGGGCCCACGCAGCCCCAGGAACAGCCGGCCGCCGGCCGCGGACAGGCCTTCCACGTCGAAGCCGTTGTCCTTGCCCGGCAGCTTGAGGAACTTGCGCAGGTGCGGGTCCTTGCGCAGGGCCCGCAGCAGCCCGCTGTCCGCGCCGCGGCCCTTGAGGCGCGCGGCCGTGAGCGTCACGGACGGATCGCGCGGATCGGGACAGCTGCGGCGCGGCGTCAATCCCCCGTGCTCGGCGTCCTCCTCCAGCGGGATGCGCGCCAGCAGGTAGCGGTTCTCCTCCAGGTCCACGTCCGCCAGGCACTCGGCGAACGTCTCGATGTCGTCCTCGTCCGGGTCCGGCTTGTCGCGCTTGCGGCCGTGCGATCCGCAGATCCACAGGTACGGCGGATCCCAGGCCAGCCCCTCCACGTCCACCTCGCCGTCCTCGTCGCCGGGCAGGTCCAGCACGTCGGCCAGCTTGAAGGTGCGGTGGTCGCCCCATCGGCCGCCGCCCAGGTCCGTCAGGCGCTCCAGCGTGGCCGTCTCGTCCGATCCCAGCCACAGGTGCCGGCCCGCCTGGATGACCGCGGACAGGCTGGTGCGGATGTCCTTTGCGTCCACCGAATCGTCCGGCGGCGCGTTTAGCTCCAGGTGAACGGTGGCCAGCGGCTGCGTCATCGATCCGTCCGGTTGAGGGTCGTCACCGCGCGTCGCGCTCGTCCGCGGCGCGCTGGTGAAGGACCATTCGCATGCCGCGGTCCGCGGCGACGAACTGCACCAGCGTGCGCGTGTCCTCGCGCAGCCAGTACGTGCCTTCGGAGCCCGATCCCGCCACGCTGATGCGCCACGCGCGCACGGGCCCGCGGTCCGTCCGCACCTCCTCGCGCCCCGCGACCCGCACGTCGGCGACGAGGGGGGCGCCGTCCTCCTCGTCGCGCACGGCCAGCGCGGCCGTGTAGCCGTCCGCCAGGGGTAACGCGCCCAGCAGCAGGTCCATGCTGCCTGCCAGGAACGCGCCGTCCTTGCCGCCGAGGGGCGCCAGCGTGCGATGGTCCAGCGTGAACGCGGACACCTCGACCTCCGTTCCGTCAATGCGCATCCGCTCGCGCCGGATCACGACGGGGCGGCCGTCCGCCTCTGCCAGGCGCGTCTCCATCACGTACTTGGCGTCGGGCGCGCCGTCGGTGCGGGACGACTCGTACACGTCATAGTGATCCGTCCGGTCCGCCACCCGCGCGCCCGAGACGATGCCGCCGGGGCGGATGGGCGCGTCCTGCGCCGGCAGGGCGGGCGCGGCCAGGCAGACGAGCAGGGCGGCGGCAATCAGCGTGCGCATGATGACGATGGGCGTCGATGGATGGACCGGACGAACCGGGCGTGCAGTGTAGCGGGCGCCGGAGAGCCCGGAAAGCGCGGGCGGAGGAACGGATGACGCACAAGGGACTTGAATCATTCGTTCTACGACGTAAATTGCTGATCCAGTCTCCGCACGCGACTTTCTTCCCCTCCCGGAGCGTACCCATGAAGGACCGTCTCGTCCGTTCCCTGCC
>NZ_DASURI010000873.1:0-5421 GCF_036280135.1 Longimicrobium sp. | reverse complement strand
CTGGCGTCCCGCATCCAGTCCACCAGCCCGCCGTACCACACGCGGATGTCCGGCTTCTCCCCGCCCCACGAGTGCGCCGCGTTCGTCTGCATCCCCGGCCAGACGATCAGCAGGCAGCCAGTCTGCGCACCTTGCGCGCAGTCGCGCACCAATCCCGTCACGGGGGACGTGCCCTTGTGGAACTGGCCGCGCCACGTCTCGCGCGGCACCACGCTCTCCGCGCCCTCCTTGGTGATCAGCAGCGGCTTGTCGATCCCGCCCGCGTGAAAGTAGCTCACCCGGCCGTAGAAGTCGCCGCCCGCGCTCGTGGCGTCAAGGCCCGCGCTTCCCGGCGTCACATCGTTGCCGCCGGGCTCCCGCATCTCCCACAGCAGCTGGTCGCCCGCCCACACAAAGCGCGTGAGCGTGCTCTCGCACGCGTGGCTCGTGTTGAAGCACACGTCGTCGCGCCGCGTGCGCTCCATGATCCGCCGCCCCAGCGGGTCGTACCGGTACTCCGCGTACGGGCCGTCCTGCGTGCACGCCCGTGCTGGTCGCCGTCACGGCAATTACCAGAAGCAGGGGTATTGCTAATGAAGGGACAAGTACCCCACGTATGCAATGAAGGCTATTGCTATATACGCTACGAATCCTACGAGGGCGGCTATAGAGATCGTCAAGCCCGCCGAGGTTCGGCGCGAAGCAAAGAACTCGACAACGAGGATCATGAGCAGAATGGGTGGGATGACCGCGACGCCAATAAGCCATATCCGCCCCTCGCTTTTAAAGGACGGGGCAGTTAGCAACAAGATCAGTTCCACAAATACCAGACAGGCTCCTCCCACAAACCACAATCGGCGCCTGCCTCCGGTCCGAAAGGCCAGTCGTAGGCAGGCACTCGACAGAACGGCTACGGAGATGGCTTGGACTAGCAGTGAAGTTCTACTCATGGCACTCACCTATTCGTGACAGTCGTCGCCAGAAGAAAGCGCTTCATCTGGATCTCCTCCACAAATACCCGGCGTGAAAGGAAGCTTGTCAGCTGCGTTGGGAACCTTACCCCCAGATTCTGATACGACGTCATAGACAAATCTGTTTGAGTTTAAAGATCCAGCCCACGAATATGGCTGGTGTCTTCGGACTGCTGCGATCGCATTGAACGCCTCGACCACAGAAGCGTCAAACTCTTCCGACGTCATGCCGTCTGGGACATCCACACGTACCCATGTGTACCTGCGGTCACCTACGGCGTCATCAGTACGAACTTCGATGTAATTCTTCCCGTTTCGCTCCAACAGCTCACCAGTCTGGCGCTTCCCACCTGCATCAACTCGTATTGCCGCATGATTTCCGAATATACCAAGCAGCCGATCGTCGAGTCGACGAATACCAACCCAGACTGTATCCGGTGCTAATCCATAAGGATCGCCATACGTGACCGGATCGCCCGCGGCGAAACCGTACGCGTTCAGGCCACCCGCGAGACCGATGGGGTCCGTCTGGGTGAACTGGCCGGTCGCGGGGTCGTAGTAGCGGTTGCGCATGTACATCTGGCCGCTCGCATCCCGCATCCCGTCCACCAGGCCGCCGTACCACACGCGGATGTCCGGCTTCTCCCCGCCCCACGAGTGCGCCGCGTTCGTCTGCATCCCCGGCCACGCGATCAGCAGGCAGCCCGTCTGCACACCCACGGGGCAGTCACGCACCGCGCCCGTCACGGGCGACGTGCCCTTGTGGAACTGGCCGCGCCACGTCTCCCGCGGCACCACGCTCTCCGCGCCCTCCTTGGTGATCAGCAGCGGCTTGTCGATCCCGCCCGCGTGAAAGTAGCTCACCCGGCCGTAGAAGTCGCCACCCGCGCTCGTCGACTCCAGGGCCGTGCCCACCACGTCGTTGCCGCCCGGCACCCGCATCTCCCACAGCAGCTGGTCGCCCGCCCACACGAAGCGCGTGAGCGTGCTCTCGCACTCGTGGCTCGTGTTGAAGCACACGCTGTCGCGCCGCGTGCGCTCCATGATGCGCCGACCCAGCGGGTCGTACCGGTACTCCGCGAACGAACCGTCCTGCGTCCACGTGCTGCCGTTGGTGCTCTCGTCGTGCACCTGCACCACCCGCAGCTTCTGGTCCGCCCCGTAGTAGTTGCGCGTCAGCGTGATGTGGTTGATGTCCGTCGAGCCGTTGACGTACGTGCCCCACCCCTTGTGCTCGCCCCACGTCACGTTCCCCGCCGGGTCATAGTGGCGGTACGTGCTGTCCGGCAGCGGCGTCTCGCCCGGGTTGGCCGAGAGCTCCCGCCCCATCCGCGTGATGCGCCCCATCCCGGACGCGTACACGTTGCGGGTCCTGGGCGGGGTGGCCTGACCGGACGCCCAGGTGCGGCTCTCCACCTGGTTGCCCATTCCGTCCGCTACGTACACCTCCGTCAGCCGCGTGGGGTCCAGCGGGTTGCCCCAGTCCGTCCCCAGCAGGTTCCCCAGGCCGGAGTACCAGTTGTAGAACTCGGTCTCCTCCCCGCTCACCTGCCCGCTCACGAACGTCGTCTTGCCGCGGGCGTCGTACGTGAACGCGTCATGCGCCAGCTCCGCGCCGCCCGGCAGGCTGTCCGCGCGCATCACCCGGCGGCCGTCCGCATCGTACGCCATCCGCTCCGCCCCGCCGCCGGGATAGGTAGTCCGCACGGGACGGCCCAGCAGGTCGTACGCGAAGCCGTATCCGTACCCCTGCCGGCTCCATGCCTGCGCCAGCGCGCCCGTCACCGGGTGGTACGCAAAGCTGTCCGCCTGCGCCGCGCCCGCCAGGTTTTGCGGGTGCTGCATGGCGCGCAGCTGCCCCGTCTGCGGGTTGTAGCGGTACTCCAGCCCGTACGCGTGCTGGCTGTAGTCCATCCCCGCGTAGCTGCGCATGTACGTGCTGTCTCTCCACAGCGCGCCGCCGGGGTAGTACGAGCGGACCACCTTTGCGTCCAGGTTCTCGGCGTACACCGGGTTGCTGAGCGCGTCGTAGCGGTAGAGGAACGTCTCCGCCGGCACGGTAAAGCCGCCCTGCGGATTCCGCGAGTAGAAGGGAAAGCGCAGATTGGAGCAGTTGCCCCCGGGCACGCACGTCCCGTTGTCCGTGGCCGACGGTACGTCGCGCCGCACCAGGCGGTTGAGGGCGTCGTACGCCATGGTGATGGCGTGTCCGCGCGCGGTGATGGCCACGACCGCGTTGCCCGATGGATCGTAGACGGTGCTGTCCTTGCCGGCGCCCGGCGTGAGCTCCATCGTCTTGCGGCCGGCGCGGTCGTAGCGGTAGCTCGTGGTAATGGTGTCGATGCCCGCCGTGTCGGGAAGCGACCAGCGCCGCACCCGCAGGGGGCGGCTCATGGCATCGTACTGCGTCTCCACCCGCACCATCTCGGCCGGGGCGATCCGCGCCGACACGCGGTCGCTGGCCGGCAGCGCCACGGCCCGCCCCAGCGTCTCCGTCCACGACACGCGGCCCAGGACGTCGTAGCCCGTGCGGGAGCGGACGCCGTTGTCCCGGAGCTCCCCCTCCACGTCCGCGCTGTCGGGGCGCACGGGGGTGATGACCAGCGTGTCGCGACCGTACTTGTCGCGGTAGTGGTGCGTGAGGAACCCCAGCGGCGTGCGGGTCCAGCTCAGGTTGCCCGCCCCGTCGTAGCCCAGCCGGTCGGACGCGGCGGTGTCGGCGGCCGCGCCCGTGGCGGGACCCGTCACGGGATGCGGGTAGCGCACCCGGGCCAGCAGCCCGTGCCACGGCGCGGACGTGTAGTACTCGTAGTTCACGCGCCGCGTGGCGTCACCCTGCTGCTGCCACAGCAGGTTGCCGTTCTGCGGATCGTACGCCATCACCGTCTGCCCCACGCCGGGGGCGATGATGGTGTCCGGCGCGTCCCAGCGGTCGTCGTAGCGGTACCGTGTCGTGAGGTTCACCCCGTCACCCAGCGGGTTTACCACCGTGGTGCTGTCCACCCGCCCGCGAAAGTCGTACGCGGCCCGCGACTTCACCACCAGGCTGTCGCCCCGCGCGTTGGGTCCGCGCACCTCCGTCACGAGCGAGGGATACGTCGCGTTCCCCCGGATGAGCACCGTCTCGCCGCCCATGGCGTCGCGGATGCGCCGCGGCGCCCCGCGCGCCGTAACCCAGATGCGCGTCTGGTCCGCCACGTCCGAGCGCGACCCGTCGATCAGCGTGTACGCCTGCGACAAAGCCACGGACGAACGGATGGCCGTGTCGGGGCTCACGCCCCGGCTCTCGGCGGCCGTGAACTGCGTGACGATGGACTGGGTGCCGCTGAGCGCGAGCGTCACGCTGCCCAGCTTGCCCGCACCGTCGTAGCCGAACGACACCAGCGTGCTGTCGCGCGACGTGCGCCCCGTGACGCGGCTGGGGTTGGACGCGTCGCCGTACCAGAACCGCGTCACCAGCCCGTCCGGATCCGTGATGGCCGTGACGCGCCCCCCGCTGTTCGTCAGGGTGATCCCCGGCTGGGCCGCTCCCGCGATCTCGGGCGTGATGGCGCTCACGTACCCGCCCGTGTACGCAAGGCGAAACCCGCGCGCCACCCCGTCGCGTCCCGGCACGCTCACGTACGTGGGCTTTACGCCCGCGCCCTCGTAGACGAAGTAGGTGGTGTCGCCCAGCCGGCTCACCGTGCGCGCGTGCCGTCCGTTTCCGTCGAACCACACCTCGCCCCCGCCCTGTAGCTTGCGGACGTACCCCAGCCCGGAAACCCAGGTGAGGGTGTCCGGGCGGCCGCCCGGGTTCTGCGCCACCCAGAACGTCCACGAGCCCGGGTACTGCGGCTCGTACACCCGGGTGCCGCCGTCGCCCGACCACACCATCATCCGGCTGGTGCCGTTCTGGCAATGGCACGCCATCAGCTCCATCCCCGCCAGCCACCACCCCGACCCGATCGCCGTGTCGGAGCCGCGCACCGTCACCATCATCTCGCCCGCGACCGGCGGCGCCGCGTGCTGCGCGCTCCCGTACACCGCCGTCACCTGCAGCGAGTACGGGATGAGTCCCCACGCGTTGCCGTACCCGTTCCACTGCACCCCGATGCGCCGCGTGGTCCCGGGCTGCCACTGGCTGCCGGTGAACCGCCGCGTGTGGGTGACGCCGTTGGGCAGCGTGACCGTCGCCACCACCTGGGTGGGCGGCGACCCCGAGGCAGGCAGCGTCACGTCCGCGTACACGGTGGGGTACGGCTGCGCGTGCTGGCTGTTGTACAGCAGCACGGGCGCCCGGCCCCTGCCCAGCGTGGCCATCCCCGGCACCGCGTGGGCCAGCCGCAGGTCCCCGCACTCGTACGCCGCGCCCGGCCCCGCCGACACGGTCACGCACTCCTCGCGCGACACCGCCGTGGACGAGTTCAGGTCCACCAGGCTCACCCCCAGCGCCCCCTCCGCTCCGCCAGAGCCGTACGCGTCCACCTCT